>NZ_JBFLKT010000395.1:0-6340 GCF_040883305.1 Lutibacter sp. | reverse complement strand
GAATTGTAAATGCGTATTCCATTTAATTTATTTCCTGCTTTTCTTTTATCATCATCAATAAATCCAACTATTTGAATTCTATTAGTTTTATCATCTTTTAATAACGAATGTACTAACATTCCGGCTTCCCCAGCACCATAAATTAAAACCCTTTTCTCTATTGAAGAGCCTGAGATTAAAAGTGTATACAATTCTTTGTATAAAAACCTAATAACAATTAGAGTAATTACATTTAATAAAAAATGAATTGCAATAATAGATTTTGGAATTGTAAATTCTGGGATTAATTTAAATTGATGATTTAACATTACAACTGCAATCAATAATCCAAAAATTATAAAACTGGAAAGTATTACATTAATGGAGTCTCTAACGCCTGTATGCCTTATAACTCCTTTATAAGAACCTACCATTAAAAAACTTATTAGCGCAGCAATAACAACTACTGGAAGTTGTAAAATAAACTTCGAGGTGTCAAAATTAAAACTAAAATTAAATCGTATTAAATAAGATAAAATAAATGTATTAACAACAATATAAATATCGATAATTAATACAAACCACCTAGGTGTGTTTCTTTTTAACAGTTCTTTAAATACATTACTTATCATACTAAAAATAGTTTAGAACCCCAACAATCCTATGCAATTCATTTTTAGTAATATTAGAACCACTTGGCAAGCATAAACCTGTATTAAATAATTGCTCAGAATTTCCATTTAAAAAGCTTAAGCAATTTTTAAATATTGGTTGTAAATGCATTGGTTTCCACAATGGTCTAGATTCAATATTTTCTTTCTCGAAAGATAGTCTAATTTTTTCTCTTATTTTAAATGATGGCGTTAAAATGCAAGATAACCATCTATTTGAATAACACCCGTTAGGCTCTTCTAAAAATTTGAAATCTGAATTTTTAGTATTCACTTTATAAAAATCAAAATTAGATCTTCTTGCCACTACTCTATTCTCCAAAACTTCTAATTGCCCTCTTCCAATCCCAGCAACAATATTAGACATTCTATAGTTGTAACCTATTTGTGAATGCTGGTAATGGGGTGCGTTATCTCTAGCTTGTGTTGCTAAAAAAATTACTTCTTCTTTATCTTTTTTGTTTTTACTAATTAATGCACCTCCACCTGAGGTTGTAATTATTTTATTTCCATTAAATGATAAAATTGAAAGATCTCCAAAAGTTCCGCATTTTCTATTGTTCACACTGCTTCCTAAAGCTTCTGCACTATCTTCAATAATTGGAATTTCATATTTTTTACTCAACTCACTAATTTTAGCAACATTGTATGGCATACCGTACAAATGAACTGCAATAATTGCTTTTGGTTTTTTTCCGTGTTTTAGTCTGTGCAAAATAGCAATTTCTAATTGCTCTGGACACATATTCCAAGTTTCCATTTCACTATCAATAAAAACAGGGGTTGCCCCTTGATAAACAATTGGATTTGCCGATGCAGAAAATGTAAAACTCTGACAAAGCACCTCGTCTCCCTTAGAAACTCCTAATAAAATTAAGGCTAAATGTATTGCCGCAGTACCAGAACTCAAAGCTGCTACGTGTGAATCTTTATTTAAATAATTCTCTAAACTATTTTCAAACTCATTAACATTTGGACCTAAAGGAGCAACCCAATTTGTGTCAAATGCTTCTTGCACATATTTTTGTTCACTACCACCCATATGTGGAGATGATAGCCAAATTTTATTTTTCATTATCTTTTTCTTCCTTTCAGAACACAAAATTACAGTATTTATTTTATAACCTCAGAATTGTATTTAATATTGTGGATAAAACAATTTGTTTTTAACAATTTAATCGACCTTTTTTAATTATTCCAAAGGATATATTGTAACACTATAACCCAACCAGTTTTGTAATTTATCGTACAATAATTGTTGGTCTTGTTTAGAAAAATCTTTAATTCTTGTTTTATGTGAGCCTTTTTTTAAAACCATTTTTAAAGCGTCTACATGCGGTTTAGGAATTGGTGCACAAGCACCCCAAGTATCATATTCTCCATAAATATAAAGAATCTTTTTTCCTTTATTTTCAACAAAGTCCCGTACCTCTTTTATATAATTTGGATTGTATGTTAAATCGACATTTTTTGGTGCAAAACGTAAATTTGTAGGGTTATGAACTACTTGCAATAAATCTTTCACAGGTGTGGTATCAAAACCATAATACCCTAATTCCGTTGAATGCTGGTAATAAGATGGTAACAAATCGTAATAGGTTTTATCATTATAAAAACTGATTCCAACAATTTTATTTATATAGCCAAACAACAATTTTGCTGAGGCATTTTCATCAGGAATTTCTTCACAACTTCCTCCCCATTGCCAAAACGAAAATGGAAATTCTAATACACTATATTCTAAAGCTTCTTCAGTAGATAATTCTGTAAAACTCATTTCTTTTTCACGCGCATACTTTGAAATTTCAACTAAAACTGAATCTCTATTTTTTAAAACCTCACGTTGAAATGCAACAATTTTAGCCCTACATTCATCTGTTCCAATCGTATTAATATGGTTTTCAGTTCTTATATCTTCCTGAGTATCTATTAAAGGGGCTACATAAGGCACGGCAACATCAACATCCCAAGGATATTTACTTTTATGAATTAAAACTGTTTCACCACCTTTGCTAATTCCTGTTGAAATCCATTTACCTGTATATAATCTTTTTAATTTTGTAATTATTTTATGATAATCTTCAATAGCTAAATCATTTTTTAAATACTGCCAAGGAATGGAATCTGGACGCGATTTTCCATAAAAACGATATTCTACCTGCACCTGATTTCCCTTAAATATTTTACTTAATTCATACGTTCTTGGAGTTGCGTTATATCCTTCGGTTATAAAAATAGTAGGTTTGGATTCATCTACATGCGACAAATAAAAATAATGTCTAAATGTTCCTGCAGCTAAATTTTTATGATCTAACGGTTGTTCTAAAACTATTTGATAAGCTTTTGTAAAATGGTCTGTTAATTCCATTTTAGTAACCTCAGCATTTGGAAATAACTTCTCGATTTTCTGCTGAAATGTTAAAATTTCAACAGGTTCTAAACGAACTCTGCAACTAACAATAATTGTACTAAGAGCAATAAATAAAAATAGGGATTTAATATTTTTCATGAAATGTTTTTAAAGATTTAAAGTTAGGCACTAAAAAAGCATTAGACATTCTAACTTCAACTAATATTTGATATTTTAACAAAAATATGAATTATATTCACACAAATTTTGAATAATTTAGTTTATCCTAATTTAAAAAACACTAACTAACAATGAATTTCAATAGCATTAAAATAACTACAACTGAAGCTGAAAATATACTTTTTAAGATGTATAATTTAAAAGGAAAAGCGACTAAACTTCCAGGAGAATTAGATTTTAACTTCAGAATTAAAATTGATAATTCAACTAGTTATATTTTAAAGATTTCAAGACCCAACGAAGATTTAGAGTACATCGATTTTCAACAAAAGTTATTAAAATATATTGAAAAAGGAGATGCTAATTTAATTTCACCTAGAGTAATAAACAATGTTCAAAAAAAATCAATTTCAGAAATAAAAGATGCTCATGGAAACGCTAGAAAAGTGCGCTTACTCACTTGGGTTTCTGGGCGTATTTGGAGTTCGGTTTCTCCGCAATTGGACAATTTACGTGTTAGTTTAGGAAATAAATGTGGTTTGTTAACTAAAGTACTCCAAGGGTTTGAGCACCCAAAAGCAATACGAAATTTTGAATGGGATATTGCACAATCGCTTTGGACAAAAAAACATTTAAATTTATTCATCTCTGAAGAAGCAGCAATTATTTCTCACTTTCAAAATCAATTCGAAAATAATCTAGAATCTTATTCAAAATTGAGAAAATCGGTAGTTCATAATGATGCAAACGACCAAAATATAATTGTTTCAAAAAATTTAATTGACCCAAAAGTTGAAGCAATAATTGATTTTGGTGATGCCATAAATACACAAATAATTAATGATGTAGCAATTGCACTGTACACAACTATAAACTACAACAATCCGTTAGCAGCAGCCTTGCCAATTGTAAAAGGGTACCATAATTCTTTTCCTTTAAAGGAAGCTGAATTAGAACATTTATATACTGCTGTGGCAATGCGTTTAATTATTTCAATAACAAAATCTGCAATTAATAAAATAAAAGAACCAGATAACGAATATTTACTCATAAGCGAAAAACCCGTTAGGGAAACTTTAAAAAAATGGAAAAATATTTCTTCTGAATTCGCGCTATACAGTTTTAGAAATGTATGTGGTTATACGGCACATCCAAATGAAGAAAAGTTTAATAATTGGGTTTCTACAACTAATTTTCAACTAACAGATTTATTTCCAACAATTCAAAAAAATGAAATTCAACCATTAGATTTAAGTGTTTCCAGTATTTGGATAGGACATCAAGAAGATTTTAACGATTTAGATTTATTTGAATATAAAATCAACAAATTACAAGTTAAAAATCCTTCACAAATAATTGCAGGTGGCTATTTAGAGCCGCGTCCACTTTACACCTCAACAGATTTTGACACCATTGGAAATAATGGAAAAGAAAGCAGAACCTTCCATTTAGGAGTCGATTTTTGGTTACCTGCCCAAACTCCTGTTCATGCATTGTTTAATGGTGAGGTAGTTGTTTGTTATAACAATGCTGGAAATAAATTATATGGGGGACTCTTAATTTTAAAACACACAATTCAGAATCTTGAATTTTATACGTTATACGGACATTTAAATATTGAAAGTGTTAGCAATAAAAAAATTGGAGATACCATTAAAAAAGACGATTGTATTGGTTATTTAGGAAATAGAAAAGAAAATGGCGGTTGGGTACCGCATTTACATTTTCAAATTTTACTTTCTCTTTTAGATTTTAAAAATGATTTTCCAGGAGTTGTAAATTTTAATGAAATTGATGTTTGGAAAAGCATTTGTCCTAATCCTAATTTATTGTTTAAAACAACTGGTCTTCAAATTAAAAAAACGACTACAAATGTTGAATTAATTAATTTTAGAAAACAACATTTAGGAAAAAGTTTAAGTCTGCAATATAAAACTCCCATAAAAATGGTTCGAGGAGCTGGAGCATATTTAATGGATGCAAATGGTACAAAATATTTAGATACGGTAAATAATGTAGCGCATGTTGGTCACGAACACTTTTCGGTAGTAAAAGCTGGTCAGCAACAAATGGCATTGATAAACACAAATTCGCGCTATTTACACGAAAACATAAATGAACTTACCAACGAATTACTAAAAACCTTACCTCCTGAATTAAACGTACTACATTTTGTGAATTCTGGTAGCGAAGCCAATGAACTAGCTATTAGAATGGCGAAAGCCGCCACAGGAGAAAATGATATTATTGCTTCAGAAGTCGGGTACCACGGTAACACAAATATGTGTGTAGCTATCAGTTCTTATAAATTTGATGGAAAAGGTGGAAATGGCGCACCAGAAAATACTCATATTTTTCCAATACCAGATACTTTTAGAGGAAAATACACTGGTAATAATTCGGGAAAATTATATGCTAATGAAGTTGAAAAGTGTATTGAAAATATTCATAATAAAGGTAGAAACGTATGTGCATTTATTATTGAACCAATTATAAGTTGTGGTGGGCAAATTGAATTACCCGATGGGTTTTTAGCACAATCTTACAAAGTAATTAGAAAAAATGGTGGTGTATGTATTTCAGATGAAGTGCAAACAGGTTGTGGAAGAATGGGAAAATCATTTTGGGGTTTTCAATTACATAATGTGGTTCCAGATATTCTAACTATTGGAAAACCATTAGGAAACGGACATCCAATTGCTGCAGTGGCTTGTACCCAAGAAATTGCTGATAAATTTGCAAATGGAATGGAATATTTTAATACGTTTGGCGGAAATCCGGTTTCATGTGCAATTGCTACAGAAGTAATAAAAACGGTAAAACGAGAAAAACTTCAAGAAAACGCATTAAAAATTGGTGAATTTTTAAAAAATGAATTGAAACTACTTGCTAAAGATTTTCCAATTATTGGTGATGTTCGCGGGCAAGGATTATTCTTAGGAATTGAATTGGTTGATAGTAATTTAAAACCAGTAGCCGAACAAACCAAGTATTTAGCAAATAGAATGAAAGATCACAAAATTCTAATGAGTGTTGATGGTCCAAACTATAATGTTTTAAAAATAAAACCCCCTATTATTTTTTCAAAAGAAAATGCTAAAGAATTACTATTTTATTTACGAAAAATACTTGCAGAAGATTTTATGCGTGCGTTTTAAAT
>NZ_JBFLKT010000394.1:0-6489 GCF_040883305.1 Lutibacter sp. | reverse complement strand
TAACAAAGAAACAATACCTTCAGAAGCTGGGTAATTAGTTCTTACGGCAGAATGTGCAATTGCGGCTGAACCTGCTCCTGCTTCATTAGAAAATACCGCACGTCTAAAACCTGTTATTAAAACTCCAAAAAAACCACCTAAACCTGCGCTTGGACTAAAAGCCTCTCTAAAAATTAATGCAAATGCATCATCTATATAACTCCAATTATCAACCATTACTATAAGACAAGCAAGAACATATATAACAGCCATAAATGGTACAACTTTTTCTGTTACTGAAGCAATTCTTTTAATACCTCCAATAATTACAAAACCAACAATTATAGCAATTCCAACACCAATAAGAGTTCCTGTGTAACCACCTTGCATACCCATCATTGCAGCCAATTGTTCTGCTGCCTGATTAGATTGAACAGCGTTTCCACCACCAAATGAAGCTCCCACACATAAAATTGCAAAAACTACTGCTAAAACTTTACCGAATTTTTTAAAACCTCTTTCAGCCATACCTTTAGTAAGGTAATACATTGGACCACCGTAAACGGTTCCATCTTCGCCAACATCTCTATATTTTACACCTAAAGTACATTCAACAAACTTTGTGGACATACTTAACAAACCTGCAACTACCATCCAGAATGTTGCTCCAGGACCACCTATAGATATTGCTAAAGCAACCCCTGCAATATTTCCAAGACCAACTGTACCCGAGACTGCTGTTGCTAAAGCTTGAAAATGACTCACTTCACCTTCCTTGCTTTCATCTCGTATGGTATCAACTAAATCTCCATCTACTATATTTAAATCTGCCTTTTCAATTCCGTGTTCTTCCTCATCTTCATATTTACCTCTAACTACATTAATTGCTAAACCAAACCTCCTTAAGTTAATAAAGCGAAAATAAACTGTAAAAAATAATGCACCAATAACTAATAAAAAAACTACTAAAGGAACACCTGTACCAGGTACAACCCAGAATACAATTCCTTCCCATTTAGCTGTAATTGGCTCAAACCAATCATTAATTTTTTCATCTAATCCTTTTTGTGCTGTCTCTTGTCCAAATGATAACAATGGGACTATTATTGCTAATAGCAAAAGAAGTTTATTCTTCATAATTTTTTGGTTAATTTTTAAAAGTTGCTGCAATATGGAAAAAAAATGAGGTTACTACAAGTTTTTAACAATTTAAAAGAAAATTTAGTATCAATCTAAATAATGGTATATGAATTAAATAAAACTTAAAATATCTCTCTCAATTTCAGTATTTGTTCTTTGTTTCCTAAAACAATTAAATGGGTGTCTTTTTCTAATTTTGTAGTTGCATCTGGGTTGATAATATATTCATTTTGTTGTGTTTTAAAACCAATTACATTACAACCTGTTTGTTTTCTTAAATCTAAATCTAAAATAGTTTTTAAAATATATTCTGAAGGCAATTCATTTACTGATATTTCTTCTAAATTAGCTTCAACATCGCCCGTTATTGTTAGCCTATCAACAAATTCTATTAAATCTGGAGTAACAACAAGAGATGCCATATGAGCACCACCTAACTTATCTGGCATAATTACATTTGTAGCTCCTGCAAACTTTAGTTTTCCGTAAGAAGATTCATTTGAAGCCCTACTTATAATAGTGAAATTTTTATTAAACTGACGTGCAGATAACACTACAAATAAGTTATCTGCATCTGAAGGCAATGCAGTTATTAAGCTTTTAGCTCTCTCCAATCCTACTTTTGCTAAATCTTCATCGTTTGTTGCATCTCCTTCAATAAATAAAATATTGTCTTTTTCTAATTCAGCAACTTCATTTACTCTTTTTTCAATTACTACACAAGGTTGATTAAATTGAATTAATTTAGCAACTGCCTGTTTTCCATTACGTCCGTAACCACAAACTACAGTATGATTCTTTAAATTCTGAATTTTTTGTTGCACTTTTTTTTGTTTTAATTGTTCTAATATTTTTCCACTTGCTAAATATTCTGTTAAGGCTGTTACGGTATACCCGTAAACCATTATACTTATTAAAATTAAAAATATTGTAAATAGCTTTTCGTTGTTGGTAAGTGGATGAATTTCACCAAATCCAACAGTTGTCATTGTAATAATTGTCATATACAATGAATCTATAAAATTATCATCAGAAAGGGTCATATAACCTCCAACTCCTATTGCAATTACTATAAGTAATAACCCAATTGAAATAACTAATTTTGATTTACTTTTCATAGTATTTTATAAATCGAATACCGAACTCCTTTTAGTATAAATTAAATCTTTTAAGCGCAGTAAAAATGCCAATGTCAAATAAATTCCAAAGGAAAATCCTAAAGTTACAAATGAAATATAAATAAAAAATAAACGCACATTAGATACGTTCATTCCTAATCTATCTGCAAATCTAGATGACACGGCAAAACCGTGTTTTTCAAAAAAATGTCTTAAAGAATTAATCCAGTTCAATGCTTACATATTTTAACGCAATATACTAATTTTCAAAATAAGATGTACTACTACATTAAAATTGTAATTTCATTTTTTTAACTTTGCAACTTTCCAAAAATCTAATGACAAAACAACAAGAATATATTGAAGTATTAGGTGCACGTGTTCATAATTTAAAAAATATTGATGTTCGTATTCCTAGAGAAAAGCTAGTTGTGATAACTGGTTTAAGTGGTAGCGGGAAATCGTCGTTAGCTTTTGACACTATCTATGCTGAAGGTCAGCGTAGGTATATTGAAACATTTTCAGCGTATGCCAGACAATTTTTAGGCGGATTAGAACGACCAGATGTTGATAAAATTGATGGTCTTTCGCCTGTAATTTCTATTGAACAAAAAACCACGAATAAAAGTCCTCGATCAACGGTTGGTACCATTACAGAAATTTACGACTTTTTACGATTATTATTTGCGAGAGCAGCAGATGCGTACAGCTATAACACCAATAAAAAAATGGTGAGTTATAGCGATGAACAAATAAAAGAATTAATTTTAACTGATTTCAACGAAAAAAAAATAGCAATTTTAGCTCCTGTAGTTAAATCTAGAAAAGGTCATTATAGAGAGTTATTTGAGCAAATTGCAAAACAAGGTTTTGTAAAAGTACGCGTAGATGGAGAAATAAAAGACCTTGAAAAAGGTATGCGTTTAGACAGGTACAAAACGCACGATATTGAAATTGTAATTGACCGCTTGTTAATTAATAATTCTTCTGAAAAAAGACTGGAAGAGACCATTACAACTGCCTTATATTCCGGAGAAAATGTATTGATGGTTTTAGAACATAATACAGATATTCCACGCTATTTTAGCCGAGAATTAATGTGTCCAGAAACCGGAATTTCGTATCCGAATCCTGAACCTAATTCATTTTCATTTAATTCACCAAAAGGTGCTTGTCCTACTTGTAATGGACTTGGTAGAGTTAATAGAGTTAATATTCAAAAAATAATTCCGAATACTGCTATTTCAATAAAAAGTGGTGGTATCGCTCCAATTGGTGAGCAAAAAAATAGTTGGATTTTTAAACAATTACAACTTATTGCAGAACGCTATAATTTTCAATTAACAGATCCAATATCTAAAATCCCAAAAGAAGCTTTAGATATTATTTTAAACGGTGGAAATGAAAAGTTTGAAATTGCTTCCAAAACAATGGGGATTACTCGAAATTATGAAATTGATTTTGAAGGTATTGTAAACTTTATTGAAAATCAACACAAATCGAGCGACTCAACTTCAATAAAACGATGGGCAAACAATTTTATGGACGAAATTGATTGCGAAACGTGCAATGCCAATCGTCTTAAAAAAGAAGCTTTATATTTTAAAATAAATAATAAAAATATTTCAGAATTAGCGCAGTTAGACATTTCAGAATTAGCAGATTGGTTTTCAAATATTGAAGATAAATTATCTAAAAAACAGCTAAAAATAGCTTCGGAAATACTAAAAGAGATTAGAACTCGCATTCAATTTTTATTGGATGTTGGTTTAGATTATTTAGCCTTAGATAGAAGTTCAAAGTCACTTTCAGGTGGTGAAGCGCAGCGCATTAGATTAGCAACGCAAATCGGCTCTCAATTGGTTGGAGTCCTTTATATTTTAGACGAACCAAGTATTGGTTTACACCAAAGAGATAATGCAAAACTAATAAAATCGCTTATAAATTTAAGAGATGTTGGTAATTCTGTAATAGTGGTTGAACACGATAAGGATATGATTGAACATGCCGATTTTGTGCTGGATATTGGTCCTGGCGCAGGTGTGCACGGAGGTGAAATTGTAAGTGAAGGTACTTTTGAAGAATTAAAAACACACAACACCTTAACTGCCCATTACTTAAATGGAACAAAAGAAATTGCAGTACCTAAAAAAAGAAGAAAAGGAAATGGAAAAAAAATTACATTATCTGGTGCAACAGGAAACAACTTAAAAAATGTTACTGTAGATTTTCCTTTAGGTAAACTAATTTGTGTAACGGGTGTTTCCGGCAGTGGAAAATCCACTTTAATAAATGAAACATTATATCCAATTTTAAACAAACATATATACAGAGGTGTAAAAAAACCAATGCCATACAAATTGGTAAAAGGTTTAGAACATGTAGATAAAGTTATTGATATTGACCAATCTCCTATCGGCAGAACTCCACGCTCTAACCCTGCAACTTACACAGGTGTTTTTAGTGAAATTAGAAGTTTGTACGCAAAAACCAGCGAAGCTGCTATTAGAGGTTATAAACCCGGAAGGTTTTCATTTAATGTAAAAGGTGGGCGTTGTGAAACTTGCCAAGGTGGTGGTGTTCGTGTTATTGAAATGAACTTTTTACCAGATGTGCATGTAGAATGTGAAACCTGCCAAGGAAAACGTTTTAACAGAGAAACCTTAGAAATTAGATACAAAGGAAAATCTATTTCAGATGTATTAAATATGACTATTGAAGATGCCGTTGTATTTTTTGAAAACATTCCAAAAATTTATAGAAAATTAAAAACGATAAACAATGTTGGTTTGGGTTATATTAAACTTGGACAGCAATCTACAACACTTTCTGGTGGTGAAGCGCAACGTATAAAATTAGCCGCAGAATTGTCTAAAAGAGATACTGGAAACACATTTTACATATTAGATGAACCAACTACTGGACTCCATTTTGAAGACATTCGTGTACTTATGGAAGTTTTAAATAAATTAACAAACAAAGGAAATACAATACTTGTTATAGAGCACAATATGGATGTAATAAAATTAGCAGATTACGTTATTGATATAGGAATGGAAGGTGGAAAAAATGGAGGTGAGTTAATATGCTGCGGTACTCCAGAAGAAATAAGTTTGAATAAAAAAAGCTATACTGCTAAATTCTTAAAAAAAGAATTACATTAGTCCGCAAACTTTTTTAAACTTATATTTAGCAACTTAAAAAAAGATATTAAAAGTATATGATTCCAAATGAAGATAGAAAAATAAGAGAAAAGTTTCAACAAAGAACTTGGAACGAAATTAAAACCAACGATTCTTGGGCTATATTTAAAATTATGGCAGAATTTGTGGATGGTTATGAGCGTTTAAGCAAAATTGGTCCGTGCGTAAGTATTTTTGGTTCTGCACGTACAAAAGAAGACCACAAATACTATAAATTAGCAGAAAGTATTGCTTATAACTTAACAAAAAACGGTTACGGAGTTATTACTGGGGGTGGTCCAGGAATTATGGAAGCTGGTAATAGAGGTGCTGCTCGAGGTAAAGGAACGTCGGTTGGATTAAACATTGAATTACCTTTTGAGCAACATGACAATCCTTATATAGATTCAGATAAAAGTTTGGATTTCGACTACTTTTTTGTTCGTAAAGTAATGTTTGTAAAATATTCTCAAGGTTTTGTTGTAATGCCTGGTGGTTTTGGAACTCTAGACGAATTGTTTGAAGCTATCACTTTAATTCAAACAAAAAAAATTGGTAAGTTTCCAATAATTTTAGTAGGCACTAAATTCTGGTCTGGCTTGTTAGATTGGATCAAGAACACCTTGCTCGAAGAAGGAAATATAAGTCCAAAAGACCTCAATTTAATTTCTTTAGTAGATACTGAAGATGAAGTTTTAGAAGTTATAGATACCTTCTACAAAAAATACAGTTTAAGCCCTAATTTCTAAACTTTAACAACCCTTGAAAAAGTACACATATTTTCTGTTTATAATTGCTTTTATCTGTTTCAGCAAAGTCTTTGCTCAAACAAATAAAATAAGTATGTATGCTACTTTATTTCAAGAAACTAACGAAATTAAAATTCAACAAGAGACTACATTTTATAACAAATCTGACAGTATTTTAAATGAAATTTACTTTCACAATTGGCCTAATTCCTATAAAGATAAACAAACACCTTTAGCCAAACGTTTTATTGAAAACTATTCTAAAACATTTCATTTTACAAACGACAAACATAGAGGTAATACTAAAATAAACGGAATCTC
>NZ_JBFLKT010000393.1:0-9208 GCF_040883305.1 Lutibacter sp. | reverse complement strand
TTTTTTAAATTTAACAAGCGATTTTGATGCGCGTAAATTAACGGAAGTAATTCCGAAATTTCACGATATGTCTTCCCGTTTTACTCAATTTGAAGATGCTCTTAAAGTAGTTTCAAAAGAAAGGTTTGGAAAGGCGAAAAAGTATATAGATCTTGTTTGGAGTTTAAAAGACGAGATGCATATTATTCAGCATTTAAAAGAGTCTGGAACAATAAAATTAAGAGTTACACATAATGATACAAAAATTTCAAATGTACTTTTTGACGCAAACAATAAGGGACTTTGTGTAATTGACACAGATACAGTTATGCCAGGGGTTGTGCATTACGATTTTGGTGATGCAATTAGAACTATTTGTAATTCAGCTGCTGAAGATGAAACAGATTTAGACAAAGTAAATTTCAATTTAGAATATTACAATGCCTATACAAAAGGATTTTTAGAAGAAGTTGAATTAGCACTTACACCAACAGAGTTAAAATATTTGCCACTTGGAGCAAAAACAATGATTTTTATAATGGCACTTAGATTTTTAACAGATTTCTTAAATGGAGATATTTATTACAAAACTAAATATCCAATGCACAATTTAGACAGAGCAAAAAATCAATTTAAATTGATAGAAAGTATGTCCGAAAAAATGAATGTTTTATAAATTATATTAAAAAATTAAAATCAATTATATGTCACAATCAAGCAAGAACAGCACATTAGTCCCAATACTTATTATTGCAGGGCTATTTTTTATTTTCGGATTTGTAACTTGGATAAATGGAGCTTTAATACCATTTATGAAAACCATTAACGAATTAACCGATGCACAATCTTATTTTGTAGCTTCAGCGTCCTATATTTCATTTGTTGTAATGGCATTACCAGCTTCTTATATTTTAGAAAAGATAGGTTATAGAAAAGGAATGTCTTTGGGGCTATTTATTATGGCAATAGGAGCGTTAGTATTTATTCCAGCTGCTGAAGCAAGAACCTATTGGGTTTTCTTAGCAGGTATTTTTATTCAAGGTATTGGAATGACTATCTTACAAACAGCATCAAACCCATATATTACAATTTTAGGACCAATTGAAAGTGGTGCAAAACGTATTGCAATTATGGGTATTGCTAATAAAACAGCTGGTGCTTTAGGTTCATTAATATTTGGAGCTATATTATTATCTGGAATAGATGAGGTAAAAGATAAATTAGGTTCGGTTTCTGTTGAAGAAAAAGGACAGTTATTAGATACAATGGCAGATAGTGTTTTTATGCCTTATTTAATAATGGCAATAGTATTATTTGTATTAGGTATATTAATTAGGAAAGCGCCACTTCCTCATGTTGAAGCTTCACCAATTGAAGAAGCAGAAGGCGGAGAAACCTCAAAAACAAGCATATTTCAATTCCCTCATTTATGGTTAGGCGTATTAACATTGTTTGTTTACGTAGGAGCAGAGGTAATTGCAGGAGATACCATTATATCTTATGGAATTTCATTAGGATTTACCGGAGAAGAAGCCAAGTTTTTTACAACCTATACCTTAATGGCAATGGTAGCAACGTATGCCTTAGGGGTATTTTTAATACCAAAATATTTAAATCAAGGTACCGCATTAAAAATAAGTGCTGTATTGGGTATTGTATTTAGTGTGTGTATTTTATCAACAACAGGGATTACGTCTATTATATTTGTTGCAGCATTAGGAATTGCAAATGCATTGGTTTGGCCAGCCGTTTGGCCATTAACTCTAGAAGGTTTAGGGGAATTCACAAAAACTGCTTCAGCACTTTTAATTATGGCAATTTCGGGAGGTGCCATTATACCTCCGTTGTATGGTAGATTGGTAGATGCTAATAAACACGAATTAATTGTAAGCGGAATAAATGAGGCAGATGCATTGGCAACAGCGGCTACAAGTAGCTACTGGATATTAATCCCTTGCTATGCAATAATTTTATATTTTGCCTTATCTGGACATAAATTAGGAATAAAAAAAATCAAAATAAATAATTAAGAAATGTTAAAAAGTAATATTGATACATCAACAGATTTTGAAAAAAGATTTGAAAATATTGAAACTAAAATTTTTGATAATTCTACAGTTGCATCAAATGCTGTTGCACTTGAAATAGCAGATTTAATTAGAGTAAAACAAGCTCAAAAACAACCTTGTATATTAGGTTTAGCTACAGGTTCTTCACCAAAAGGCTTGTATGCTGAACTGGTAAGATTACACAAAGAAGAAGGGTTGAGTTTTAAAAATGTAATCACTTTTAATTTAGATGAATACTATCCAATGGAGCCGGACTCTATAAATAGTTATGTTCGTTTTATGAAAGAACATTTGTTCAACCATGTTGATATTTTTCCAGAAAATTACAATATCCCAGATGGTACTTTAGCTAAAGATGAAATTGCTGAATATTGTGCCAATTATGAGGCCAAAATAGAGGCGTATGGAGGTCTTGATTTACAAATTTTAGGAATTGGAGGAAACGGTCATATTGGTTTTAACGAATCTGGATCTTTACAAAATTCTAAAACACGTTTAGTGGCACTTGATCATATTACAAGAGTTGCAGCAAGTAACGATTTCTTAGGTTTAAGTAATACACCTAGAACTGCAATAACACTAGGTGTTAAAAAAATTATGGAAGCGAAACGCGTAATTTTATTTGCTTGGGGAGAAGGGAAATCAAATATAATTAGAGAAGCTGTTGAAGGACAAGTAACCAATCGTGTACCTGCATCATTTTTACAAGAACACAACAACGCTACATTTATTTTAGATAAAGAAGCATCTTCAAAATTAACCAGGGTAAATACACCTTGGTTGGTAGAAAAAATAGTTTGGACAGATAAAATAATTCGAAAAGCGGTATTAGCATTGGCTCAAAAAGTGTCAAAACCAATATTAATGTTAACCGATACAGATTATATTGAAAACGGATTGAGCGATTTATTAGCAGATTTAGGCCCTGCATATGATATCAATATTAAAATATTTAACGACTTACAAAATACAATTACTGGTTGGCCAGGTGGAAAGCCAAATTCTGATGATACTAAAAGACCAGAAAGAGCAACACCTGCTAGTAAAAGAGTGTTAATTTTTAGTCCACATCCAGATGATGATATTATTAGTATGGGTGGAACTTTTATTAGATTACAACAACAAGGACACGAAGTACACGTTGCATATCAAACTTCAGGAAATATTGCAGTAACAGATAGTGAAGCATTAAGATATGCAAATTTTGTTTGTGATTATAATGATAAGTTTGGAATTAAAAGCGAAGACGCTGAAAATATTTTTAAAAAAGCTGTTGAATTTTTGAAAAACAAAAAAAATAGTGAAATTGATATTCCTGAAGTTAGATATATAAAAGGTATTATAAGAAAAGGTGAAGCAAGAGCAACCGCACATTATGTTGGATTGCCAGATAGTCAAATTCATTTTATGGAATTGCCATTTTATGAAACTGGAACTATTGAAAAAAATCCTTTAAGTGAAGTAGATATTAATTTAACAATGGAACTTATTGAAAAAATAAAACCACATCAAATTTATGGCGCTGGAGATTTAGCAGATCCACACGGGACTCATAAAGTGTGTTTAGATATAATTTTTGCAGCCGTAAAAAATCTAAAACCTAAGAAATTTATGAAAGATTGTTGGGTTTGGCTATACAGAGGCGCTTGGCAAGAGTGGGGAATTGATGAAATTGAAATGGCAGTTCCTATGAGTCCAGACCAAGTATTAGAGAAAAGACACGGTATTTTTAAACACCAATCTCAAAAAGATGGAGTTGTATTTCAAGGAGTAGATGCCCGAGAATTTTGGCAACGTGCAGAAGATAGAAATCTGGAAACTGCGGATTTATACCACGAGCTAGGAATGGCAAGATATGCTGCTATGGAAGCATTTGTTCGTTGGAGATACTAATTAAAAAATCAAAATATAATGACATTAATAAAATCAATTTCAGGAATACGAGGAACTATTGGAGGTGAGGTAAATAATAATTTAACTCCAATCGATGCTGTAAAATTTGCAGCTGCTTATGGAATGTGGCTTAAAAATAATTCAGAAAAAGAACAATTAAGAGTTGTTGTAGGAAGAGATGCCAGAATTTCTGGTAAAATGGTGAGTAGCTTGGTTTGTAATACCTTAGTTGGGTTGGGAATTAATGTTGTAGATGTGGGTTTGTCAACAACACCAACTGTTGAAATTGCTGTTCCTTTAGAAAATGCCGATGGTGGAATTATTATTACTGCAAGCCACAATCCTAAACAATGGAATGCACTTAAATTATTAAATGAAAAAGGGGAGTTTTTAAATGCTGAAGAAGGTGAAAAAGTATTAAATATTGCTGAAAATGATGCCTATTTATTTGCTGAAGTTGATGATTTAGGACGCTATAAAAAAAATCAAAAGTATATTGATATTCATATTGCTGAAGTTTTAAAGTTACCTTTAGTTAATATTGAAGCTATAAAAAATGCAAATTTTAAAGTAGTTGTAGATGCTGTGAATTCAACAGGAGGCATTGCTATACCTGCATTGTTGAAGGAACTCGGTGTTGAATGTGTAGAATTATATTGTACACCAAACGGACAATTTCCACACAATCCAGAACCTTTAAAAGAGCATTTAACAGCTATTTCTGAATTGGTGATTAAAGAAAAAGCTGATTTAGGAATTGTAGTTGATCCAGATGTAGACAGATTAGCGTTGGTTTGCGAAGACGGTTCTATGTTTGGTGAAGAATATACATTGGTTGCTTGTGCAGATTATGTATTGGGTAAAACAAAAGGAAATACAGTTTCTAATTTATCTTCTTCAAGAGCTTTAAGAGATATCACCGAAAAACATGGTGGAAAATATCAGGCAAGTGCAGTTGGAGAAGTAAATGTTGTTGAATTAATGAAAGCTTCAAACGCTATAATTGGAGGTGAAGGTAATGGAGGAATTATTTATCCAGAATCGCATTATGGGAGAGATTCTTTAGTTGGTGTTGCCTTATTTTTATCGCATTTAGCAAGTCTAAAAGTATCGTGCAAACAATTACGAGACAGTTATCCAAACTACTTTATGAGTAAAAATAAAATTGAATTGACTCCTGAAATTAATGTTGATACGATTTTAGAAAAAATGACTTTAAAATATAAAAATGAAGATATTAGTACAATAGATGGTGTAAAAATAAATTTTGCTTCAGAATGGGTGCATTTGAGAAAATCTAATACAGAGCCAATTATAAGAATTTATACAGAAAGTACTTCTCAAAATAAAGCAGATAATTTAGCAATACGTATTATTGAAGAAATAAAAGAAATAATTTAAAACATTATAATAGTTGTTAGATTCCCCTAATCCTCCAATGGAGGGTTAGGGGAAATTTCTTATAAGTAATTATTAGTGTTTTACTAATAGTTTTAATCAAAAAATATTTTGTTACCAACTTTTTCCATTTAAATATATTTTTTCAATTTGATGATTTCCAAAAGAATACGGAATGAAACCATACGAATTAATTGGTTTTGTGAGTATTAAATTAGCTTGTTTACCTACAGTAATTGAACCTACTTCTTTTTCCAATCCCATTGCATACGCACCATTAATTGTTGCAGCATTGATGGCTTCTTCAGGAGTCATTTTCATTTTAATACAAGCGGTTGCAACTACAAAATTCATATTTCCTGAAGGTGTAGATCCTGGATTGTAATCAGTTGCTAAAGCCAAAGGTAATCCCGCATCTAACATTTTACGAGCTGGAGTATAAGGAATACTTAGAAAATAAGAACAACTTGGTAAGGCAACAGGCATTGTGTTTGTATTTTTTAGAATTTGAATATCTTCATCTCTCATTACTTCTAAATGATCAACTGATAATGCGTTGTAATTTACTCCAACTTGGACACCGTCAATAGCATTAAACTGATTCACATGAATTTTAGGAATCAACCCATATTGTTTTCCAGCATCCAAAATAAACTCGGTATCTGCAACTGAAAAATAACCAGTTTCACAGAAAATATCAATATAATCGGCTAAATTTTCTTCTGCAATTACTGGCAATACTTCATCTACCAATAGTTGTAAATAGGCTTGCTTGTTGTTTCTATAAGTTTCGGGCACTGCGTGAGCTCCTAAAAAAGTTGCTTTTATTGGTATAGAATAAGTCTCTTTTAAACGTTTTATTACGCGCAACATTTTTAATTCGGCTTCAGTAGTTAAACCGTAACCCGATTTAATTTCAATAGCCCCAGTTCCTAATTGTATTACTTCTTCTAAACGAACTTTGCTCTGTTTGTATAAATCTTCTTCTGAAGTTTCTTGTAGTTTTTTTGCGGAATTTAAAATACCACCACCTTTGTTTGCAATTTCTTCATATGATAATCCATTGATTCTGTCAACAAATTCACCTTCACGATTTCCGGAATAAACAATATGCGTATGCGAATCGCACCAAGATGGTAATACCATTTTTCCAGTTGCATCAATAATTTCATCAACAGAAAAAGTTGGGCAATCAGCCATTTTTCCAAAGTTGGAAATAATACCGTTTTCAACCAATAAAAAAGCGTTTTTAATTGTTGGTAATTTTTTCATTTCAGCTCCTGCTATAAATGAAACAGTATTCTCTCTAACTTGAATTAACTCTTTGATGTTTTTAAATAACGTTCGCATTTAATTTATTTTTTTATTCAATTATTTGAAGTCTAAAGATACAATCTGATACTTAGAAATATATTATTAAATGTCGCCATTACGAGGAGTATTTACGACGAAGTAATCTGTAACTTTGATACTAAATGTAAACTTATAACTATTCAATAACAGATTGCTTCAATCGTACCTCTTTCGCAATGAAGGTTTAATAATAACCACTAAAATAAATCTTTTAAAATTGAATCTTCAACAATATTAGGCAAAGTAACCTTTAAATCTGGTCTTCGTTTCATTTCACGTTTAATAGCAAACAAAGCTTCATCATTTCTTGCCCAACTTCTACGTGCAATTCCGTTATTTACATCGTAAAATAACATACTTTTTAATCTTCTATCGGCATCTTTGGTTCCATCTAATAACATTCCAAAACCACCATTTATAACTTCTCCCCAGCCAACGCCGCCGCCATTGTGAATAGAAACCCAAGTTGCACCTCTAAAGCTATCTCCAATTACATTATGAATTGCCATATCTGCGGTAAATTTACTTCCGTCGTAAATATTACTGGTTTCTCTGTACGGAGAATCTGTTCCGCTGACATCGTGGTGATCTCTTCCTAAAACTACAGCTCCAATCTTACCGTTGGCAATAGCATTGTTAAAAGCTTCTGCAATTTTAGCTCTTCCTTCTGCATCCGCATATAAAATACGTGCTTGTGAACCAACTACTAATTTATTTGCCTTTGCGTTTTTAATCCACGTAATATTGTCTTGCATTTGCAACTGAATTTCTTTTGGAGAATTTTCCATAATTTCAGTTAATATTTCCATTGCAATTGCATCCGTTTTATCTAAATCCTCACTTTTTCCTGAAGTACACACCCAGCGAAAAGGACCAAAACCATAATCGAAACACATAGGACCTAAAATATCTTGGACATACGAAGGATATTTAAAATCAATCTTATTTTCTGCAAAAATAGCTGCGCCAGCTCGTGAGGCTTCCAGTAAAAAGGCATTTCCATAATCGAAAAAGTAAGTGCCTTTTGCAGCATGATTATTGATAGCATCCGCTTGACGTACTAACGATTCTTGAACGTGTTTTTTGAATTGTTCTGGATTGTTTCTTATTAAGTCGTTACTTTCTTCAAAAGTTAAACCTACTGGATAATAACCACCAGACCAAGGATTGTGTAAAGAAGTTTGATCAGAGCCCACATGAATATAAATATTTTCAACATCAAAACGTTCCCAAACATCCACTATATTTCCAATAAAAGCGATTGAAATAATTTCATTATTTTTTTGTGCTTGTTTTACACGAATTACCAATTCATTTAAATTATCAATCAACACATCTACCCAACCTTGTTCGTGTCTTTTTGTAGCCGCTTTTGCATTTACTTCGGCACAAACAGTAATACAACCAGCAATATTTCCTGCTTTTGGCTGTGCGCCGCTCATTCCACCCAAACCAGAAGTCAAAAATATTTTTCCAGCTGAGTTTTCAGTTGTTTCTAAAATTTTTCTGAAGGCATTCATAACAGTAATAGTTGTTCCATGTACAATACCTTGCGGACCGATATACATAAAAGAACCAGCTGTCATTTGCCCGTATTGTGTAACTCCTAATGCATTAAATTTCTCCCAATCATCTTGCTTTGAATAGTTTGGAACCATCATTCCGTTTGTTACAACTACTCTTGGAGCTTCTTTTGAAGAAGGAAATAATCCCATTGGATGCCCTGAATATAGATGTAATGTTTGCTCATCGGTCATTGTAGCTAAATACTGCATAGTGACTACATATTGTGCCCAATTTTGAAATACAGCACCATTTCCACCATAGGTAATTAATTCATCTGGATGTTGCGCAACCGCAGGATTTAAATTATTCTGAATCATTAACATAATTCCGGCAGCTTGCTGAGATTTCGCAGGATACGCTTCAATTGGTCGTGCCAACAACTCGTAATTCGGTTTAAAACGGTGCATATAAATACGACCAAATGTTTTTAATTCTTCAGCAAATTCAACCGCTAATTCGTAATGCCATTTTTTTGGAAAATAACGTAATGCATTTCTTATGGCTAATTTTTTTTCTTCAACAGAAAGTATATCTTTTCTTTTTGGTGCTGGGTTGCCATTTTTTGGATATGCCTTTTTTACAGGTAATTCCGAAGGGATTCCTTGTAAAATTTGTTTTTGAAAATCGGTGTTTGTCGTAATCATAATACTATTTTTTGTATATCTGTTTTCTGCAATATTGTTAATACGTCACCCTAAATTTATTTCAGGGTCTCACCATATGTGTACACATTTCCAATATAATGTGAAACTGAATCAAGTTCAGGGTGATGTTTATATTTTAATACGTTTCAAATTCAGCATCAAACTCGCTGTATGCATTATTTTTCTCTGAAGTAATTTCTAATAATTTGTTAGATTTTAGAATTAAAATTGCTTTTTCAATATCTAAAGCAAAAATCCTGTCTTCAGTTGTATGTTCAATTGTAGAACGAATCACTTTATGAACTT
>NZ_JBFLKT010000392.1:0-3878 GCF_040883305.1 Lutibacter sp. | reverse complement strand
GAGCCATCATCATTGTTAACAGGGCATAAGAAGCAATGTTAAATGGAACTCCTAGAAAAATATCTGCACTTCGTTGGTATAATTGGCAAGATAATTTTCCGTCAGTTACATAAAATTGAAAAAATGCGTGACAAGGAGGTAAGGCTGCTTTTCCGTTTGCTACATTTTCAGAAAACGAAACGGATGTGTCTGGTAAAACGCCAGGATTCCAAGCGGTAACTATCATTCTTCTACTGTCTGGATTTGTTTTTATCGTATTTATTACTTCAGTAATTTGATCTATTCCTTCACTATTCCAATTACGCCACTGATGACCATAAACAGGTCCTAGATCACCCTTTTCGTTTGCCCAGGCATCCCAAATTTTTACATTATTATCTTTTAAGTATTTAATATTTGTATCACCTTTTAAAAACCAAAGTAATTCATAAATAATAGATTTTAAATGGAGTTTTTTTGTTGTAACCATAGGGAACCCTTCACTTAAATTAAAACGCATTTGATACCCAAAAACACTTTTTGTTCCAGTTCCGGTTCTGTCTTCTTTTAAAATTCCGTTTTTGTTAACGTGTTTAATTAAGTCTAAATATTGTTTCATTAATTTTAAGTTTAAAAGTTGTAAAGTTTAAAAGCAATCCTAATCCCTCCTTCGCTGGTTAGGGGGCTTTTACCCAATAATCATTCCTGCAATTGTAGCAGAAAGTAGCGAGGCTAAAGAACCTCCAATTAAGGCTTTTATACCAAATTCAGACAATGTTTTGCGTTGTCCTGGAGCTAATGATCCAATACCTCCAATTTGAATTCCAATGGATGCAAAATTAGCGAACCCACAAAGCATGTAAGTTGCCATAATTACAGATTTATTATAAGTAAAATGGGTGATATTTGCAACATTTTTAAGTTCAGCTAATTGAATATACCCAACAAACTCACTTGCTGCTAATTTTACACCTAATAATTGTCCCATTAACATAATATCTTCTTTTGCTACACCGATCAACCACATTAGAGGCGCAAAAATAGTTCCTAAAATAGCTTCTAAAGTAAATTTTGGATACGGTGTATTTGCAGCCATCCAATCGTTTAAATTCGTAACATCTCCAACCCAACCTAACATACCATTTAGCATTGCAATAATAGC
Organism: Lutibacter sp.; assembly: GCF_040883305.1. Lineage (GTDB taxonomy): Bacteria > Bacteroidota > Bacteroidia > Flavobacteriales > Flavobacteriaceae > Lutibacter. Next base: position 2,737 of record NZ_JBFLKT010000392.1, on the reverse strand, counting down.
TACAAAAACCAACAACATTGCAGCAACATTTGCAGCTAATTTTAAACCTTCAGTTGTTCCATTTGCTATAGCATCTAATATATTAGAGCCAATTTTTTCTTGGGAGACATTTACATCGGTATTTACCTTTTCGGTTTGAGGGTATAATATTTTTGAAATTACAATTGCTCCAGGTGCAGCCATAACAGACGCGGCTAATAAATGTTTGGCAAAATGCAATCGTAGTACAGGGTCATTTCCTCCTAAAAAACCAATATATGCGGCTAAAACACCACCTGCTACCGTGGCCATACCACCAATCATAACTAATAATATTTCAGAACGATTCATACGTTCTAAATATGCTTTTATCATTAAAGGAGCTTCTGTTTGACCTAAAAATATATTTCCAGCAACAGATAAACTTTCAGCACCAGAAATGTGCAACAATTTAGTAAGTAACCAAGCCAATCCTTTTACTATAATTTGAATAATTCCTAAATAAAATAATAGGGAAGTTAATGCCGAAAAGAAAATAATAGTTGGCAGTATTTGGAATACGAATATAAAGCCATAAGATTCGCTATTCATTAAACCTCCAAATAAAAAGATACTACCAGCAGCGGTATAATCTAAAATATTTGTAAAAATACTTCCAACAAATTCAAAAATTGCTTGAACAAAAGGAATTTTTAAAACACCAATTGCTATTAAAAGCTGGGCTGTTAATCCAGCTCCAACAGTTTTCCAATTTATTGCTTTTTTGTTACTGCTAAATAAGTAAGCAACAACTAATAATGAAAACATTCCTAAAACACCTCTCCATAAAGATGTAATTGAAAATCCTTGATTGTCTATTATTAAATTAGATGTAATTTCTTGTGAATTTACAGATGCAATACTAAAAAATAGTAGTGCAGCTAAGCCAATTTTTTTTATCATTTTGAAGTTTGGTTATTGGGTACGTTTATTTATTTCATCACGAATTTTTGCAGCCAATTCGTAATCTTCATCTTGAACAGCTTTTTCCAGTTTTTCATGTAACTGTTTCAAACTGGCTTTTGAAAAAGTTGATTTTTTAACAGGTTCAGTTTCTTCAATTAATTTTTCTATACCCATATCGTCTTCTTTCCCAGGGCTTAATTCATCTTTCATTTTTAAGTAAATGCCTGCCTTATCTAGAATGTTTTCATACGTAAAGATAGGTGCGTTAAAACGAGTTGCTAAAGCAATTGCATCTGAAGTTCTAGTATCAATAATTTCTTCTATATTGTCGCGTTCACAAATTAAACTAGAGTAAAAAACACCATCAACTAATTTATGAATAATTACTTGTTTAATTTTTATTTGAAATCTATCAGCAAATGTTTTAAACAAATCATGTGTTAATGGTCTAGGTGGTTTAATTTCTTTTTCCAATGCAATTGCAATAGATTGCGCTTCAAAAGCACCAATTACAATAGGTAATGTTCTGTTTCCTTCTTCTTCACTCAAAACCAATGCATAAGCACCACTTTGAGTTTGGCTGTAGGATATTCCTTTTATATTTAGACGGACTAAACTCATACGTTAAAATTAGCAAAAAAGGCTGTCTAATCAAAGGACTTTTGGTCCAAAAATTAGACAGCCTTGTTAAGAGGCACAATTTAATAAAATTATGCGTTATTTGCTTTAAATTCTTTTAACTTTTCTATTAATGTTGGAATTACTTCAAAAGCATCACCAACAATGCCGTAATCAGCAGCTTTAAAAAACGGTGCTTCGGCGTCGGTATTAATTACAACTTTTACTTTAGATGAATTAATTCCGGCTAAATGTTGAATTGCTCCTGAAATACCAATAGCAATATATAAATTAGAAGCAACAGGTTTACCAGTTTGACCAACGTGTTCGCTATGTGGTCTCCAACCTAAATCTGAAACAGGTTTAGAGCAAGCAGTTGCAGCACCTAAAATGCTTGCTAATTCTTCAACCATTCCCCAGTTTTCAGGACCTTTTAAGCCACGACCTGCAGAAACCACAATATCAGCATCTGCAATAGTTACGGTACCAGTAGTTTGTTCAATAGATTCTGAAGTTAAATCGCTATTCGCTATTTCTGGTGAAAAACTTTCAGTCGTTCCTGAAACTTCGTTTTCAAAAACTCCGTAAGAATTTTTAGCCAGTGCAATTATTTTGACTTCAGTAGATATTTCACAATTATTAAAAGCCTTGCTCGAAAATGCTTTTCGTTTTACTACAAACGGAGAAGTTGAGCTAGGTAAAGCCATAACATTACTTGCAAAACCTGCATTTAAATTAACTGCAACCAGCGGTGCTAAATACAAACCATTTGCATTTGAATCTATTATAACAACCGTTGAATTTTCTTTTTCAGCAGCTTGCTTAACAATGTTTGCAACTATTTTTGCATTAAAAGTAGCCAACGCCTCGTTAGAAACATTTAATACTTTTTCTGCACCATATTTATAGAGTGTTTCGTTTTCGGTTGCATTTATTGCAAGAACTACAAGATTTGTATTTAATTGTTCAGCAACTTTTTTTCCGTAAGATGTAACTTCAAACGTTGATTTTTTAAATTTTCCTTCCGATACTTCGGCTAAAACTAAAACTGACATATATTTTTATTTTTTTAAACGTTGTTGAACTATTTATTAAATAACTTTTGCTTCTGTATGAAGTAAATTCACTAATTCATCCACATTATCAGCGTCAACCATTTTACAAGCTGATTTTGCTGCTGGTTTTTCAAAAGATG
>NZ_JBFLKT010000391.1:0-5975 GCF_040883305.1 Lutibacter sp. | reverse complement strand
CTAAAACAACGTGCAATTTGGAAGTATTTTTCGTAACCACTTACCATTAACATTTGTTTAAACTGTTGAGGTGCTTGTGGTAATGTGTAAAAATAACCGGATTGTTTACGTGTTGGGACAATAAATTCACGAGCTCCTTCATCGGTTCCAGCAGTTAAAATTGGTGTTTCAATTTCTAAGAATTCTTCTTCATCTAAAATATCACGTAATAACTTAATTACTTTGTGGCGGTTTACAATAGCGCGTCTAACATCATCGTTTCTATGATCTAAAAACTTGTATTGGAAACGAATAGTTTCACTTGTTTTTGTAGCTCTTTTTATTTCAAAAGGCAATGTTTTAGAAAGGTTTAAAATCTCCAATTCTGATGTTTCTAATTCAATTTTTCCAGTTCTTAAACTTGAATTATAATCGTCTTCATTACGTTGTACAATTTTTCCAGTTACTGTTATTACAGTTTCAGGTTTTAATTTCACCAAATCGTCTAAATTAGGAAACGATTCTCTACTTAAACGTACTTGAAAAATTTCTTGACTAGAATCTCGTAAATCAATAAACATTAATTCTCCGTGATCTCTAACACTAGAAACCCAACCTGCCAGCGTAACTTTTTCTGAAATGTTTTTTTCTGAAATTTGAGAAGCTTTATGAGTTCTATAAACATCTTTTATTATAATAGGAATTTGTGGAAGTGTTTCGTCTTCAACTTTTATCTTTTGCTGTTCACTAGTTGATTTTAGCTGCTCACTTTCGACTTTAGACTTTTCACTTTTGGCTGAAAGTATTTCTAAAATACCTTGTCTAATTACTTTTCCAGAAGCTCCTTTTCCGATAATACTAATAACCTTACCAACTAAAATACCAGCTTTCCCCTGGTTTCCAGCTTTAATATCGTTTGCAATAGCATCATTTTCTGAAATTACTTTTTGGATAGCTTCTGAAATTTTTTCTTCTGAAATAATGTTATCTTCAAAATACTTGTTATAATCAAAAGTAATATCTTTTAAATAGGAAGTAATTCCGTTTTGAGCTAACACAGCAGTGATTTTTTCAGCCTTAAATAATTGAAAAATTTCGATTAAACTTTCAATACTGTTTATTGTAGCGTAATCTTCTGGTTTTATATTGTTTACCAGTGTTTTAGCGACAAAAGAAGGGTCTTTTAACACCTTATTGATGTCCATAAATACTTTAGAACGGACAGCATCTGCAGTAAAAAACTTTGCGTCTTGTGGTAACACTCCACCTTTAATTAAAACAGTTTCAACAGCAAAAGGTAATGCGCTGGAATCTACAGAAATTGCTTTAATTTCATTTTTAATGCTTACAAAAGGTAAATCAGGTTCAGAAATAAAGCGATAATCTGCCTCAAATTCTTTTTTACGCATTGTTTTAGTTTGCTTTAAATCAGCATCCCATAAAACAGTAGTTTGGTCTGGTCTAAATTCTTTGTTTTCAATATAATAATTAAATTGCTTTTCAATTTCTTCCTTTAAAGCATCCACCATAAACTTAAACGAGTTTAAGTTTTTGATTTCAGTTCTAGGATTTAAATCGTAACTTCTTCTTTTGCGTAAAGACACCGAAACATCCGATTTAAATTCACCTTTTTCAAGGTTTGCTTCTGAAATTCCTAAATTTTGAACAATCCGCTGAATGTATTGTGCATAGGTTGAAGCATCTTCAATATTACGAATGCAAGGCTCTGTAACAATTTCGATAAGTGGAACTCCAGCCTTGTTGAAATCTACCAACGAAATCTTTTTCTCGTGCATTAATTTTGCAGCATCTTCTTCAATATGAACCTGTGTTAAATTCACAGTAAATTGTGAACCGTCGTTTCGGTAACAAGAAACGTGTCCGTCAGGAATTATTGGATTGTGAAATTGCGTAATTTGAATGTTTTTCGGGTTGTCTGGGTATTCGTAATGTTTTCTATCCCAAGAGATTACTTCGTTTTCAAATGATGAATCTACAGCTTTTCCAAAATAAATGGCTTTTGTAATTGCTTCTTTATTTATTGCAGGTAAAACGCCCATTTGTCCTGTACAAACGGAACATATATTTGTGTTTGGTGTTTCAATCTCTTGATTTGGACAAGAACAAAACAACTTGGTTTTGGTATTTAATCGGACGTGTGTTTCTAGTCCAATTACCAATTCTAAATCGTGCTTTTTTATAGCAGCATTTAATTGTTCTAATTCCATTATATAGTTTCTTTTAAGAAGTTAGCAAACTTCAATATAAGTTCTTCATTATTTTTTGCAGCAGTAATTTGCAATCATGTAACAGTTCCCTGCGGTACCGTAAGCGTTGGTAATTGCCCTAAACTGAATCCAACCGTATAAACATCAGACAAATACATTGCGTGTGGATCTTTTAAACTTTCTCCAATTTTTGGAGGTTCACTTGGTGTAACCGGTGATAAAATTAGGTCAACTTCCTTAAAATCTTGATCAAAATTTGCTGAAATTTGATCACGAAGTGCTAAACTTTTTAAATAAATTTCATCAGAAAAACCTTGTGAAAGCACTTGATTTCCACCTACAATTCTGCGTTTTGTTTCTTCTGAAAAATTTTCAGAACGTGTTAAGGCGTATGTTTCAATTAAATTATCTGCTTCAATTCTATTACCGTAATTAGTTCCATCTAAACGCGATAAGTTAGAAGCCGTTTCTGCCATCGCCAACGTATAATATGTGGAAACTAAAATATCAGATTTAAAAAAATCTAATGCTTTTACTTCAATTCCTGAAGTTTTTATTTTTTCTATACTCGCTAAAAAATCAGCTTTTACTTCGGCATCAATGGCATCATTTTCAATAAAGTTTTTAAAATACCCAATTGTTTTTACTGACTTACCATCTGAAATCGCTTTTTTATCTATTTCTTTTGAGTTTATGGAAGTTTGATCTTTAGCATCTTTTCCGCTCATTGCATTTAAAATAATGCGAATATCTTCAACAGATTTTGCTAAAGGGCCTACGCAATCAGTAGATGATGCATACGCCATTAATCCGTATCTAGAAATGCGTCCATAGGTCGGTTTTAACCCATAAATTTTATTGTAACCAGCTGGCTGACGGATAGAACCTCCAGTATCTCCACCAATAGAAAATACGGTGAAATCTTTGGCAACATTTACTGCCGATCCACCGCTAGAACCACCAGCAACCAATTCAATATTTAGTGCATTTTTTACAGCGCCAAAAATAGTATTTTCACTAGAAGAACCATGTCCAAAACTATCACAGTTTTCTTTAACTATAGGAATTGCACCAGCATCTAATAATTTTTGAATTGCAGTTGCAGTATAGGGCGATTTGTAATTTTTTAATAATTCAGAACTTGCTGTTGTGAAAGTTCCTTGCAACATATATACATCTTTTACGCCAAAAGGAATCCCTTCTAATAAACCAATCTTTTCTCCGTTTTTTAGTTTTGCATCTACTTTTGCTGCTGATGCTAAAGCTGATTTGTTCAATAAAGAATTTACTGTGTTGTGCGTATTTTTTTGAAGTAAGTCTAATTTTTCTTGTATTAACTTGGTACAAGTTATTTGTTTATTCACCAATTGTTGGTGGAGGTGTTTTATTTGAGAATCCATGTGATTTTTTGTTGAATTGTTAGGTAGTTGAAATTGGTATTTCAAACTTGTAATTCGTAACTAATCTAATCTTCGATAACCTTTGCAACTACCAAATAACCGTTCTTTTTATTTGGGAAGTTTTCAATAATTAGTTGTTTCTCAATAGCTGAACTTTCAATAACAACATCTTCTCTTAGATTATTAACCGATACGCAATTATAATTGACATTATTTAAAGAATTATTATTTGTTGGTTGTGCATTTTTAATTACATCAAATAATTTGTTCACAGCCTCAGATGGCTGTGCTCCTTTAATACTCGACAATATATCGACTGTCATTATTTTACTCATCTTTTTTTTAATTTATGTTGTAAGTCAAACTTTAAGCCGACCAAATTACGAAAGTTTTACGAGGGAAGCATATTTTTTTTTACAAGTAGTCATTGTTTAAGCCTTGTAACCTAATCTATTCGGTTAATTTTTTAACATTTTATAAATGAAACTTATAATCTTTAGTATATATTGAATTAAAGCCTAAAATTGTATTGGTAATTTCAATTTCTTCTAATTTGTTAATTAAGTGTATTTTTGTCGAAAATCTGTTAAATGAATTTGAAAGATTCCCAAAAAAAAATAATTCCAACCTTAAAAAAGTATTTTGGTTATGATACTTTTCGTGATCAACAACAAGAAATTGTAGCATCTGTAATTGCAAAAAACGATAATTTGGTTATTATGCCAACAGGCGGAGGGAAATCAATTTGTTTTCAATTACCTGCGTTGCTTTTTGATGGTTTAACCTTGGTAATTTCTCCGCTTATTGCTTTAATGAAAGATCAGGTAGATGGTTTAAAAGCAAATGGAATTGAAGCAGATTTTTATAATAGTAGTCAGGAAACAGAAGAACAAACTGAAATTTTTGAGAAGATTTATAGCAAAAAATTAAAATTGTTATATGTAGCACCAGAGAGTTTATCTTATTTAGAAAACATACTAAATGAAGAATTTATCAGTTGCATTGCCATTGATGAGGCGCATTGTATTTCTTCTTGGGGACACGATTTTCGTCCTTCATATCAACAATTAGGTTTTTTTAAACAAATCTTGCCTAATACTCCAATAATTGCACTGACAGCAACTGCAGATAAGGCAACTAGAGCAGATATTATTGAGCAATTAAATATACCCAAAGCAACACAATTTATTGCTTCGTTTGATAGAAAAAATATTGAATTAGAAGTGCGACCAGCGAATGATAGAATTTCTCAAATTATTAAATTCATTCGAAAATCACCTAAAGAATCAGGTATTATTTATTGTTTAAGCAGAAAATCTACCCAACAAATTGCAGACAAGTTAAAACTGAATGGAATTAATACTGCTGCCTACCATGCAGGTTTAAGTTTTGAAGAGCGCACCAAAACACAAGAAGATTTTATTTACGATAAAACGCAAGTTGTATGTGCTACTATTGCCTTTGGAATGGGAATTGACAAATCTAACGTACGTTGGGTAATACATTATAATATGCCTAAAAATATTGAAGGTTATTATCAAGAAATTGGGCGAAGTGGGAGAGATGGCTTAAAAGCAAATGCACTGTTATTTCATAGTTATTCGGATGTAATTCAGCTTAAAAAGTTTATGAGTGGCGCTTCTAATGAAGAAGTACAAGCCGCAAAATTAGAACGAATGAAACAGTTTTCTGAAGCTACAACATGCCGAAGAAAAATTTTATTAAGTTACTTTGGTGAATTACTGGCTGAAAATTGTGGAAATTGTGATGTTTGTAAAAATCCACCACAATTTTTTAATGGAACTATTATTGCGCAAAAAGCACTTTCTGTAATTACACGTTTAAATGAATCTGAAGCACTTGGAACTGTGATAGATGTGCTTCGTGGAGCGCACAATGCCACCATATTAGAAAAAGGGTATGATAGTTTAAAATCGCACGGTGTTGGAAGTGATATTTCTTGGAGAGATTGGCAACAGTATTTAATTCAACTAACAAATCAAGGGTATTGTGAAATTGCTTTTCATAAAAATAATGCCTTGCAATTAACAGATTTTTCAAAAAAAGTATTGTTCGAAAATAAAATTGTTAATTTAACCAAACCAGTCGATTTTGTAGAAAATGTAAATGTTGAAAAAACGACCAAAGCAAAAAAAGCCCCAAAAGATACATTATTTGAAAGACTGAGAAAACTACGACAAGAAATTGCCTTGGCTGAAAAAATTCCTGCATATTTGGTTTTTAACGACGCTACTTTAAAAGAAATGGAATGTGCTCGTCCAATGAGTGAAGCCGATTTTTTAGAAATTAGTGGTGTAGGACAACGAAAATTAGAAGTTTATGGAGAAGATTTTATAGCTGAAATTGT
>NZ_JBFLKT010000390.1:0-4712 GCF_040883305.1 Lutibacter sp. | reverse complement strand
CCACACCAACCTTCGGCCAATACTAGTAAGGTAAAATTATCAGATAGTCTATTTAGAGCATTGGATGTTTCTTCTGAAATTTTTAATGTTTTATCAAGCCTATTCATGCGTTTATCATTTAATATACTATATTCTAGGAGCGCTTCAGATTGCTCAGAACCAGTAGATTTTCCTTCAACTAGTAAACCTTTTATCAAAGTTCTATAGGTTGAATAAGAAATACCTTTTTTTATACTTTTTGAAAGTAAATTGCTAATCATAGATTTTATTATTTTACAATAGAACATTCGACGTTCTTAAATACAAATACTTACATCATTTTTAGAGAAGTATTAGTTATGCAAAAATAACTTGAGATTTTGGATAAAAAGTGTTACTTTTGTTACAATAAAATAAAAGACAAAATTGTCCTCTATTTTGAAATAAAAATATAAATTTGCATTTTAAAATGGATTGCTGTATTTAAAAAATATAACTTAAATATTAAATAATCAATTATGAAAACCAAACAAACAAATCAATTATTCAGTTCATTTTTTACCTTAATAATTTTACTTTTAGTATCTTGTGGTGAAGTTGAAAAGAAAGGACAGGCTGTTGAAACTAACAAAACAGCAACAGAAGAAGCGCAAGGGCAATCTACAATTGTTGATAAAGAATCAGCTGCAAACGCGTTACAAGTAGCTAAATCTTTGCCAGATTTTTCAACTTTAGTGGCTGCAATAGATGCTGCGGGCGTTGATGATGCATTAGTAAATGTGGGGCCATTAACAGTTTTTGCACCTTTAAATAGTGCATTTGATAAACTACCAGAAGGAACAGTTGAAACTCTTGTAAAACCTGAAAACAAAGAGAAATTAGCATTTATATTAAAAAACCATGTAGCACCAGCAAATTATCCAGACACACAACTTAAAAAAGAAGCAAAAAAAGGACGAAAGTTGTATATGGCTTCAGGTGAATATTTGGTTGTAGAAAATAGAGAAGATGGTTTATACGTTGGAGGAACAAAAGTATTAAAAACAGTACAAGTAAGTAATGGCTGGATCCACGTAATAGACGATGTGTTGGTCCCGGCTGAATAATAAATAAATTTATAGTAAATAATATAGAAACGAATGAAATTAAAAGTATTAGTATTAGCAATAACCGCAGTAATTATGTCAAGTTGTGGTAGTGACGGGAAGAAAAAAGATAATGTTGCAGCTCCAATAAAAGCAGAAAAAGAAGTAGTAGAAGTAGACCCAATGAAAGATAAAGGAATTGGACCTATCTCAAGTATAACCTTAGGAGAAATTGATGAAGCAATGGCAGCTGAGGGAAAAGAAGTTTTTAAAGCGAAATGTTCTGCTTGTCATAAAATGAGTAAGCGCTTTGTTGGACCAGGTTTAGCTGGTGTAACCGAAAGACGCACTCCAGAATGGATTATGAATATGATTCTAAATCCTGAAGAAATGGTAGATAAAAACCCAATAGCGAAACAATTATTAGCTGAGTACTTATCGCCAATGGCAAATCAAAGTTTAACAGAAAAAGAAGCTAGACTAATATTAGAATATTTTAGGACAGTAAAAGCCGAGTAGGTTTTTAAATCAACATTGAACAAACAACAAATATTAATCAAATAATTATGAAAACAATTTTTAAATCTTTATTTGCAATTACAGTGCTTTCATTAGTATTTAGTAGTTGTGGTAATGGAGGCTCAGACAAAAAAAGTGGTGCTTTATCAGGAAGTGCTGCTGAGAAAGTTTATGTTGCTCCAGGTGAACACGATGAATTCTATGCATTTGTATCTGGTGGCTTTAGCGGTCAATTAGCAGTATACGGTCTTCCTTCGGGTAGATTATTTAAAGTTATTCCAGTTTTTTCGGTCGACGCTGAACAAGCTTATGGTTTTAACGAAGAAACAAAACCAATGTTAAATACTTCGCACGGTTTTATTCCTTGGGATGATTCACACCACCCAGACATATCTCAAACTGCTGGAGAACTAGATGGTCGTTACGTATTTATCAATGGTAACAATACACCTCGTATTGCAAAAATTGATTTAACAACATTTGAAACTACTGAAATTATAGAAATTCCAAATTCAGCAGGTAACCACAGCTCTTCATTTGTAACTGAAAACACTGAATATGTGGTTGCAGGTACACGTTTTTCTGTGCCTTACCCTCAAAAAGATATGCCAATTGCGGAATATAAAGGAAACTTTAAAGGTGCATTAACTTTTATTTCTGTTGATCCAGAAGATGGAGGAATGGATATTAAGTTTCAAATTATGATGCCAGGTTTTAATTATGATTTATCGCATCCTGGAAGAGGAAAATCTCACGGATGGTTCTTCTTTACAACCTATAATACTGAAGAAGCTAACTCGTTGTTAGAAGTAAATGCATCTCAAAACGATAAAGATTTTATTGCAGCAATTAACTGGAAAAAAATTGAAGAATATGTAAATAATGGAGGTGGTACAAAAGCACCTACAAATTATGCGCATAATGTTTATAATGATGAAACTCATACTGCAACTTCGACCATGAAAGATGAGATTTTAATTGTAAATCCTTCTGATGTTCCTGGAGCAATCTATTTCTTGCCAACACCAAAATCGCCTCATGGTTGTGATGTAGATCCATCAGGTGAATATATTATTGGTAGTGGTAAATTAGCTGCAGAACTAACAGCACATTCATTTACAAAAATGCTTGCTGCAATTGAAGGTGAAAAGTTTGATGGTGAAGCTTATGGTATTCCAATTTTACAGTACGAAGAAGTTTTAGCTGGTGCAGTTAAACAACCAGGTTTAGGTCCTTTACATACGGAGTTTGACGGACAAGGGAATGCATATACTACATTCTTTATTTCATCTGAAGTTGTAAAATGGAAATTAGGAACTTGGGAAGTAGTTGATAGAAAACCTACATATTATTCTGTAGGTCATTTAATGATTCCTGGAGGAAATTCAAGAAAACCATTTGGGAAGTATGTATTGGCAATGAATAAAATTACAAAAGACCGTTATTTACCAACGGGTCCTGAGGTAACACAATCTGCGCAATTATATGATATAACTGGTGAAAAAATGGAATTGTTGCTTGATTTTCCAACAATTGGGGAGCCGCATTATGCTGCGGGTATTCCAGCTGATATTATAAAAGCTAATTCTAAAAAATTCTTTAAGTTAGAAGAGAATAAACATAAGTATGTTACAAAATCTGAAGCGGATGCTAAAGTTGTGAGAGATGGAAACCAAGTACATATTTATATGACAATGATTCGTTCTCACTTTGCACCAGACAATATTGAAGGAATACAAGTAGGAGATGAAGTATTTTTCCATGTAACAAACTTAGAACAAGATTACGATGTGCCACATGGAATTTCTATGATTGGAGCACAAACATCTGAATTGTTAATTATGCCAGGTCAAACGGAAACTTTTAAATGGTATCCTAAAAACGTTGGTGTATGGCCATTCTACTGTACAGATTTCTGTTCTGCATTACACCAAGAAATGCAAGGTTATGTTAGGGTTTCTCCTAAAGGATCAAGCGTTCCAATAACGTATACGTTAGATGGTGATGCTGTTGATGTTGAATAAGTTAGAATTATAAAAATGTATTTTTAGTTTAAAACGGGCATCATTAATTGTTGCTCGTTTTTTATTAAAAATAAATAAGACTAAAATATCCGATATGTAAATTTTATTACACAGAAGTGGGTACTTTTTTGTAAATTTATAGTTTATTTTAAATGAATTATAATCATTAACTAAACGTTAAAAAATATAATGAAAAAATCTAAAATTTTAATGATAATCGGTTCTCTTTTATTGTTAGGCTTGTTTGCGTTCCCTTTGTGGAATATAACTTTAGAAGCACCCCAATATCCAATACCATTAGGTATGGATATTTATATAAATAAATTTGCTGATACGCACGAATTTGATATAAAAAACATCAATTTAATGAATCATTATGTTGGAATGCAATATATTCCAAAAACTATTCCCGAGTTTAAAATATTTCCAATTGCTATTTTGGTAATGTCTGCTTTAGGAGTAATAATTGGTTTTTTAGGCAAGCACAAATTGTTTTTAGTGTGGTTTATTTTAATGACACTATTGGGAGTTGCTGGTATGTACGATTTTTATTTATGGGAATACGATTATGGTCATAATTTAGATCCTAAAGCAATTATGAATTTTAAAAACCCAGATGGCTCTGTAATGGGATTTCAACCTCCGCTATTTGGTACAAAAGATATCCTTAATTTTAAAGCACATTCATATCCTAGACTTGGAGCGTACTTTTTATTTACAGGTATGCTTTTAACTTTAATTGCATTTATTATCGGAAAAAAGGAAGCTAAGGCGTAAAAAATATATAAACGCTATTCAAATTACAAGTTAAAACGGATATAGCCATTTTAATATATCCGTTTTAATGTATATTTACAGTACTATTAAAATCAAAAAAAATGAACTCAAAACTTCTAAAGCCATTTACTGGTATATTCATACTATTGCTTACAATTTGTTGTAAAGTTGAGCCTCAACCGATAGAATATGGTAAAGATCAATGTAGTTTTTGTAAAATGAATGTTGTTGATAAAACACATGCTGCACAGTATGTTACTTCAAAAGGAAAGCAATTTAAATTTGATGCTATAGAATGTATGGTGAATGATTTAAATGAAAAAAATGT
>NZ_JBFLKT010000045.1:0-3724 GCF_040883305.1 Lutibacter sp. | reverse complement strand
TTGATTCCTCTAATTTTATATTCGTCGTATTTATAAGTCCAACCATCACCCATTTTTGACGTCATTGGAGTCCAAAAATTCATTCCCCAAGGAGCAGCAATTGCCGGATAGGTGTTTCCATTTGATAAAATATATTCAGAGTCTGTTCCCATTAAAGGGTTTACATAGTCAACTAAATTTGTTTTTAAAATATTCGTTTTACCCTCGTTACTTTTATTTGTATTACAGGAAACGATGGTTATACATAAAAGTACAAACAAAAATTTAAAAGTGTTATTTTTCATAATTTATTAGTTTAATTCAACTGCATTTCCGTGTCCTCTATATAATTTTAATGCATCTTCTAATTCAACTTCTAAAACTGTTACGTAAGTATCAACATTTTCCACATTAGGAGTTTCAATTCTTAAAATTCCAGGAATATTATTCCAGGCAGCACCACCATTTCTCAGAAAATTCAACTCTTGATTACTACCTAAAACTTTGATAGATTTTACTTTATTTTGAATCCCTTTTAATGAAATGTAATTTTTAGGAGCATCAAATAAACATAGGTAAATTTTAGATTCGTCTTTACTTAACAATGTTGGTCCGTAAAAATGTCCATACGGTAAACCAGCTTTAGAATTAAACACTGCTGTTTCGTGTTTTTTAATCCATTCCCCTAAAGCTTCTAAACGTTCAACTTGCTCTTCAGCAATAGTTCCATCTGGTTTTGGACCAATATTTAACAATAAATTTCCTCCAGAAGCAATTACTTCAACAAAAGTTCTAACAATTTGAGCAATTGGTTTATAATTTGTATCGGTAGGATAATAACCCCAATTATCGTTCATTGTCATGCAAAATTCCCAAACTCCTTGCGGTCTAATTACAGGAATCCCTTGCTCTGGCGTGCTATAATCACCATGTGTTTTTAATCTAGAATTTACAATTACCGAAGGATTCCAAGCTAATAAAGAGTCTTTTAAAGATTCTGCTCTCCACTGTTCGCTAGATTTTTCCCAATCCCCATCAAACCAATATAAGTCTGGCTTAAAATTATCGCTCAATTCTTTTAATTGCCCTTGATAAAATTTAACAAATCGTTGCCAAGGTGATAAGAATTTTTGATTTTTTTGAGGATAATCTTTTTGTGTGTTTGGACGCGGAAAAACTACATTATAATCTGGATGTGACCAATCGCATAAAGAATAATACAATCCTACTTTTAACCCTTCATTTCTTAAAGCAGTAACATAAGGTTTCACCAAATCTCTTTTAGTAGGTGTTTTTTCTTTTACGTTTAATTTGCTGTATTTCGTATCCCATAAAGCAATACCATCGTGATGTTTTGTTGTAAGAACTGCATAACGTGCTCCAACTTTTTTGAACAACTTTGCCCAAGCTTCTGGATTGTATTTATCAGCGGTAAATTCTTTTCCTTGTGACATATAATCTTCATAAGAAATTCTTTTATGATACATAGACCAAGACTCTCCAATTCCTTTAACTCCGTAATATCCCCAATGAATAAAAATACCTAGTTTGGCATCTTGAAACCATTCTAAACGTTCCTCTGTAGTAAATTCTTCTTGAGCATTTATTTGATAGCTAAAAAGAAACAACATTATTAGTATTGTTTTTAAATCTTTCATTTTTTAATCAATTAAAATTTCATCAACAAATAACCAAACACCTCCCCCTGTTGGGGTTTGTTTTAAATTAGTTGCAATAACTTTTACATATTGTGCTTTTTGAGCTAAAAATTCAACTTTGAATTCTTTTAAGTCTGAACCCGTATTTTTAGCATATTCTCTTTCAACATCTCCTACTAGTTTGTAATGCTCACCATCTGATGAAATATATACCTCAATTTTTGTTGGAAAATATATTCCAGGCCCTTGATTTTCCAAAGAACCAACAATTACTTCACTTATAGAAATTTCCTTTTCTAAATCAATTATAGCTTCCATATCTTTACCTAACCAAGCTTGCCATTGTCCGTCATGGAAGTTTTTTGTTCCTCTTAAGGTATTTACCATATTAAAAACTCCTGCTCCTTGATAGCTTTCACTGAATGGCACTACATATTCTACTTTACAAGCTATAGCTTTATGAAATTTAATAGTATCCGAAAATATTTTACCGACAGGTTTATTATTTTTAAACAATGAAGCTTTTATAATTGTAGTTTCATTTAACTCAATTGGTGTGGTATATTTTGTTGCATTTTCATCAATTTCATCAGCTCCTAATACATACCTAATGTCTGGATTTGGAAATTCATTTTGCAATGTTACATTCGCCGTTTTATTTTCTAGATTTATAGTTGCATTTGCGGTTACTAAATAAGCACTTTTTGCATAATTGATATCTAAGTATTCGTAACGCTTAAACATAGAAAATATTCTTGAAGAAAAATCTTCCCAGTTACGTGATTCTTTTGGAGACCAAAGTGCCTCAGAAAGTGCAGCTAGTCTCGGAAAAATCATATATTCTGAATGTGTTTCCGTTTTGATTTGTTCTGACCAAAGATTTGCTTGTCCTCCTAAAATATGTTTTGTTTCATCCTCGGTTAAATCTTCAACAATAGGATCAAATTCATAAACTTTACTTAGCGGTGTAAAACCTCCCCAAGCTAAAGGTTCTTCATTTTGAGGACCTTGATAATGATCGAAATAACAATGAGAACCTGGTGTCATAATTACATTATGTCCTTGTTTTGCTGCTTCTATACCGCCTTTTACACCTCTCCAACTCATAACCGTAGCATCTGGAGCCAAACCACCTTCTAAAATTTCATCCCAACCAATTAGTTTTTTATCTTTTGAATTAATGAATTTTTCCATTCTCTTTACAAAGTAACTTTGCAGTTCTTCTACATTTTCAAGTCGTTCATTTTTCATTCTTTTTTGGCAATGCGGACATTTTTTCCAATTGGTTTTTGTTGCTTCATCACCACCAATATGTATGTATTTTGAAGGAAATAATTCTATTACTTCTAACAATACATTTTCTAAAAATTCAAAGGTACTTTCTTTGCCTGCACAGTAAATTTCGGTAATTGGCCAAACACCGCCTGAAGGCACTCCAATTGGTGTTTCAAAACATGACAATTCTGGATACGATGCTATTGCACTCATAACATGTGCCGGCATTTCAATCTCTGGAATTACTTCTACACCTCTAGCTGTTGCATATGCAACAATTTCTTTAATATCTTCTTGCGTATAAAACCCGCCGTAAGTAGCTTTATCTTCTGGAGTAGTTACTCTTCTGCCATCCCAATGTAAATCTTCTTGATCCAATCTGAATGCGCCTACTTCTGTTAACTTTGGGTATTTTTTAATTTCAATTCTCCAACCTTGATCGTCAACTAAATGAAAGTGAAACACATTCATTTTATGCATTGCCAAGCGGTCAATTGTTTTTTTTATATACTCTTTTTTAAAAAAATGACGTGCAACGTCTAAATGAAGACCTCTGTATTGAAAACGAGGTTGATCTTTTATTTCAACATTTGGAATTACCCAATCTTGATTTTCAATCAATTTTGGACTTTCAATTGCTACAGGCAATAATTGTCTAACAGTCTCTAAACCGTAAATAAAACCGTTATTTTCACTTGCTGTAATAATGACTTTAGTACTTGTAACCGAAAGTGTATATGCTTCTTTTTCAAATTCTGAATTAGTACTAAACTGTATAAAATTGTTACTC
This sequence comes from Lutibacter sp., assembly GCF_040883305.1. GTDB lineage: Bacteria > Bacteroidota > Bacteroidia > Flavobacteriales > Flavobacteriaceae > Lutibacter. The sequence goes on along the minus strand of NZ_JBFLKT010000045.1, from coordinate 22 downwards.
GGTGCTTGCTCAACAATTTGAA
>NZ_JBFLKT010000389.1:0-2827 GCF_040883305.1 Lutibacter sp. | reverse complement strand
TCCGAATTAAACTTTTTAGTTTCAATATTTTGAGAAAAAAGGATTGTACTACTTAAGATTATTAAAATTGATAAAAGAATTTTTTTCATGTGTCTTTCTTATTTTTTTCATTTTTTTAAAAACCGAAACCGAGTCCTAAATTAAAATAAGCGCCATCTTTAGAATTAAAAACAGTAATATTTAAATTAACTAAATCGGCAGCAACTAACCAAAACCCTCCTCCATAAGATGTTTTCCAATCGTTAGAATTTTCATTTTTATGCCAAACTCTGCCATAATCAAACCCAGTAAAAAAGCCTAATTGTAAAGGTACTAATTCTGTTTTTACGTTTCGCACGGTAAATCTTAAATCACTATTCTGATAAAAAGAGCTGTTTCCCGTAAAGCGTTGATTTCTATAGCCACGTAATCCGTCCAGTCCACCTAAGTTTGCTGCATTATAAAACTCAAAATTAGTACCAATTATTATGTTACTTTTTAATTTTGATGCTAAAACAATGGTTCCTTTAGGATTTAATTTATAGTTAATTCCAAATGAAGGTGTTAGAAACGCATGGTTTTCTTCAATGTTTTTTATATTGGTTTTCCAGCCAGTTGCAATAGAAAAGTGCATTCCAAGGGTAGGAAAGACCCTATTGTCGTAGTTTTCATAGTTGTACAAAACTCTTAAACCAGCAAAGTTTTTTCTATTATCTAAGGTGTAATCGAGTGTGTTTATAAACCTATTTTGAGTTCCTTCAATTTCATTACTTTCAAATGTGGCACCTAATTTAAGAGTTGCTCCAAAACGACCTATCCATTTTAAGGTAGGTGACATTGCATAAGTGCTAAAGCGAACTCTATGGTAATCTTCCCCAAAATCATCTTCAAAATTAGTGGTTTCATTTCCAAATCCAAAGTGGTTAATGCTGTAATTAGAACTTGTAAATTTAGACTCAACTAAAAAATTCCAATTGCTAAAAATATTTGCAAACTCTGCATCGTATTCAATATCAAATCCTTTATTCGCAAAATAATAGCCTGCATTTAAAGAGTGTAATTGTGTAAAAGGGTTTCTTTCAAAACCATACACTGTAAAAATATTTTTTACTCCTATTTTAACGCCATCATCTGGGTTAGAACCAACGGATGGAATGAGCTGATTTTGACTATATTTTATTTTTTTATAATTGTAAGTGTTTGTATTATAGTTGTTCGTAAGTTTTGTTCTTCCGTTATTCTTAGTAAAGGTGTTTTTCTTTGTTTTGTAATCGTAAACGGTAACTTTTTTGCCGTTTTCAATAGTATATTCATCGTTGTTTTGACCTCCAATAATTCTTAATGGAATTACCTCTTTTTTAGAGCCAGTAACATTAAAAACATCTTTATCGTCTAAACCATACACCCAAATTTCTTTAGTTTCTTTTTTTAAATAGTGTTTTTCAGAAATTTTACTTCCCTTTTTATTGTTTTTTATATTGTAAATTTTTACAGAAGTTACTCCATTTTTTAAGCGTTCAATATCAAACCAATTATCTTTATCTGTTCCAGTAATAACTGCAAATTTAGCTAAGTGTTTGTAATATATTTTACCAATTTTATCGAGTTGTTGAAGTCTTCCTTTTAACTTGGTTTTTATCTCTGTAATGGTTTCGTCATTAACTTCATCAGGTATATTTTTAAATGCTTTTTCAATTATTTCAGAAGTGAGTTTTTTTTGAATAAAATTAATTTGGCTTTCCCAATTCTTATAAGTTGAAGTTTTTAGCAATGCCATATCTAGCGGATAGGGTTCTAAATTAAACCATTTTACACTTCTAATATCTTCATCATACACTTGCATTAATTTTAAAGCAGGAATTGCACGTGTTAAAAAACCGAGTATAAATCCATCGTTTTTAGAAAAAGCCTGATCGCGATCTCTTGGAACAGGTTTGTAAATATTCTTATTTTCTTTTTCAAATGTTGCCCAGCGCCATTGGTCTTCGTGTCTATCCCAATCTCCAATTAGCATATCAAATAAACGCGCTCTTATATAAGAGTTCTCATCTAAAATATTGTTGTCAGTTTTTCTTAATTTTTTCAGTAAATCGTCTGTACTAATTATTTCATTTGAATATCCAAAACTTGCAACTTTATCATGTCCAGAGGTTGCTCTTTCTTCAATCATATAAAGTTCATTACCAAAATCATTATTAAAATGTTTTAATGCTTTTTGTTTTGGCACATAATACAATGTAGGGTTTGCATGAAGGATATCCACAGCACTCGCCAAATCACCAATTACAAAAGGTGTGTAAGGATGTGCAGTTGTATAAATGTCAAGTAGCAGATTTTCGGTATATGTATTATCAAATTGTCCTTCAATATATTGATCTTTAAAAGCAACAGCTTGTATATATTGAGTGGCGCTTTTCCGCAAGGCTCGCATTACAAATTCCCTACCGTTTTTATCTTCTAGTCGCAATGATTTGGATTGGTTTCCGCCACCTTTTCTAATTGGAGTTAAACCTCCCATAAGCGTATCTAATACTACTGTTTTTGCATTTATTTGAGTACCATAATATTTTCTGTAATGATTGCCCCAAAATAATTTAAAAATTCCACTTTTAGTAACTTCCTTCTCACTGTAAATAGATGCTTTTTTATACGCTGGGAAACTTTCAGGATATGTTGTAAGTTGTTTTTTTAGATAAGATTCATAAATTTGGGTACTGTATATTAAATCTTGTTTATTGAATGCTTCTTTATAGAAAAAAACTTGTGAAGCCCCATTTTTATAAACTTCAACTTTGGCATATCCCAAACCGCCATAAGAAAATTTGCTACCATTAATTGTTCTCACCGG
>NZ_JBFLKT010000388.1:0-7791 GCF_040883305.1 Lutibacter sp. | reverse complement strand
TAAACGTTTTAAACAAGACGAAAAAATTAAGTGTTTATTAAAGAACGCCAAAGCTATTGGTTGTTTTTATGTAGAATCTCCAGCAATGCGTATGCTGTTAAAAAAGTTACAAGTAGATAATTATTTAGGCTTGGTTGCTGCAAGTTCTGTAATACGACCAGGAGTAGCTAAATCGGGTATGATGCGCGAATATATTTTGCGCTATAGAAAACCTGAACGCAGAAAAGATGCGCATCCAATTTTACTAAAAATTATGCCAGAAACCTATGGCGTTATGGTATATCAGGAAGATGTGATAAAAGTGGCACATTATTTTGGAGGTTTAAATTTAGGTGAAGCCGATATGTTACGAAGAGGAATGAGTGGAAAATTTAGATCGCGAGATGAATTTATGAAGGTTCAAAATCAGTTTTTTGAGAACTGTAAAAACAAAGGACATAGTTTGGAATTGACTTCAGAAATATGGCGACAAATAGAAAGTTTTGCAGGGTATGCCTTTGCCAAAGGACATTCAGCTTCGTATGCAGTTGAAAGCTATCAAAGTTTGTTTTTAAAAGCCTATTATCCATTGGAATATTTAGTTGCAACTTTAAATAATTTTGGAGGTTTTTACAGACCCGAATACTATATACATGATGCGAGAATGAATGGCGGCATTGTGCATCCTCCAACAATAAATAAATCTCAATATCAGAATTATATAGAAGGAAATAATATTTATTTAGGGTTTATAATGTTAGAGAGTTTTGAAGTTAAGAATGCTTCAAAAATTGTAAAAGAAAGACAAAAAAACGGCTTGTTTTCAGACTTAGATAATTTTATAGATCGTGTTCCCATTTCATTACAACAACTTTCAATACTTATAAAAGTAAATGCGTTTCAGTTTACGGGTAGAAACAAACGAGAATTGTTATGGGAAGCTTATATGAAAGTGAATAAAGTGGTTTTAGAGGAAACCGTAACAACACTTTTTAAATCTGAAAAAATCACCTATAAAACACCCGAACTAAGTTGTTCTAATTTTGAAGATGCTTTTGATGAAATTCAATATTTAGGATTTCCGTTGTGTAGTCCGTTTAAATTATTAAAAGTACCAGTTCATCAAAAAATTATGGCAAAAGACCTATTAAATTATATAGGTAAAATGGTTACTGTTTATGGTTATTATGTAACAGCAAAAAGAACAGGAACTTCAAAAGGCGATTTAATGTATTTTGGAACTTTTGTGGATAGTAACGGTGATCATATTGATACGGTTCACTTTCCATTATCAGCAAAAAAATATCCATTTAAAGGAAGAGGTGTTTATGAATTAACAGGAAAAGTAAGTGCAGAATTTGACTGTGTAAGTGTTGAAATAGAAAAAATGGAGAAATTAACCATTATTCAAGATCCTAGATATGCAGAAGCAACTAAAAAAATAACAGTATGAATTCAACATTAGAACGCTCCATTGTACATATGGATTTAGATACTTTTTTTGTATCGTGTGAACGTTTAATCGACAGTCGGTTAAATAATAAACCCGTTTTAATTGGCGGCACATCAGATAGAGGGGTAGTTGCAAGTTGCAGTTATGAGGCGCGTAAATATGGTGTACATTCTGCAATGCCAATGCGTATGGCAAAACAATTATGTCCAGAGGCAATTGTATTACGTGGCAATTCGGGTATTTACACCAAATATTCTAAATTGGTTACAGATGTTATAAATGACAGCGTTCCTTTATATGAAAAATCATCTATAGATGAGTTTTATATTGATTTAACAGGAATGGATAAATTTTTTGGTTGTCATCAATTAGCTTCAGAATTACGAACTAAAATTATAAGAGAAACAGGATTGCCAATTTCATTTGGTTTATCGGCAAATAAAACAGTTTCAAAAATTGCAACTGGTGAAGCAAAACCTAATAATGAATTAAAAATTAATACAGGAACCGAAAAGTTTTTTTTAGCACCATTATCTGTGCGTAAAATACCAATGGTTGGTGAGAAAACCTATAATACCTTATGCGATTTAGGTATAAAACGCATACAAACAGTGCAGGAAATGCCTGTAAATATGATGGCGCGAGTTTTTGGAAAATCAGGAACTACTATTTGGAAAAAAGCAAATGGCATTGATAATACACCAGTTATAAAATACCACGAACGTAAATCTATTTCTACAGAACGTACTTTTGATAAAGATACCACCGATGTAAACAAATTAAAAAGTATTATAGTTGCAATGGCTGAAAATTTAATTTTTCAATTACGAAGAGGAGATAAATTAACGGCTTGTGTTACGTTTAAAATCCGTTATTCCGATTTTCAAACTTATACAAAGCAAAAAAGGATTCCGTATAGTTCTTCCGATCATTCAATATTACCAGTTGTTATGGAATTGTATAAAAGTTTGTACCAACGCAGATTATTAGTGCGTTTAATTGGTGTTAAATTTAGCCATTTAGTTAGTGGAGGTCATCAAATTAATTTATTTGAAGACAATGATAAAATTTTAAATTTATACCAGGCAATGGATAAAATGCGTGAACGTTATGGCGATAGAGCAGTTATCAGAGCTTCTGGGATGGGTGCAAAAAGTATCAGTCGTTGGAATCCTTTTAACGGAGAACCACCGCCTTTATTAGCAAATAGAAGGCGGTAGTTTTAGTAGAGAAAATCTAATAGTTTTAAGTTGATAGTTGCTGAAACGAGTCTTCTATTTTCAAATTACTCTTTTACTACATTTTTTAAAACATCCCATACATTGTTTGCCAATATTTTATGACCTTCAACCGTTGGATGAATGCCATCTGCTTGGTTTAACTCCGGAACTCCTCCAACATCTTTCAATAAAAATGGAATCAAAGAGAGGTCATTTTTCTCAGCCAATTCAGGAAAAATGGTTCTAAATTCAGAAGTATAATCTTGTCCCATATTTGGAGGCAATTGCATTCCCGCTAAAATAATTTTAGTATTCAAGTTTTTTGTTCGTACAGCATCAATTATTGCTTGTAAATTTCCGCGAGTTTCTTTTAAAGGAACACCACGCAAACCATCATTAGCACCTAATTCTAATACAAAAACATCAATTTTTTGATTCAATACCCAGTTTATTCTACTTTTTCCTCCTGCAGTAGTTTCTCCACTAACTCCTGAATTAATAACCGTATAATTTAAAGAAAGCGAGTCTATCTTAGATTGAATTAGCGCAGGGAAAGCATCATTTGTATCCTCTAATCCAAAACCTGCCGTTAAACTATCACCAAAAATTAAAATAGTTTTTGTTGTGGTATTTTCTACAATAGTTTCTTTAGTTTCGGTTGGAGCAGTTTCATCTATTTTTCCCTTTTTTGAAGTGTCTGATCCACAGGAAAGTAGTATGGCTAAAATTGAAAAATAACAAAACTTTAAGAAAAACTGAAGACCACTATTACTATAATTAAAAATCAAATGTTTATTTTTCCGTTTTTGCATTTTTTGTTAGCATATAAATTAAATGAATACTATGACAAAGATATTAAAGATTCACGAATTAGAGAAAACATATATAAGTGGTTCAAAAAAACTTACAGTATTAAGTAATATTTCCTTTGAAGTGGATGCCGGAAGTATATTTTCTATTGTAGGGCCTTCAGGAAGTGGAAAAACTACATTGCTTGGGTTGTGTGCTGGTTTAGATCACCCAAGTGCTGGAAATATAGAATTATGCGGTAGTAATTTAGAAGCGTTAGATGAAGATGAACGTGCACAATTACGCAATAAAGAAGTCGGTTTTATTTTTCAGAACTTTCAATTATTACCAACACTTACGGCATTAGAAAATGTAATTGTCCCCTTAGAATTACAAGGTGATAAAAATGCAGCTAAGGTTGGGATGGAATTATTAGACAAGGTTGGATTGGCAGATCGTTTTCATCATTATCCATCGCAATTATCTGGAGGTGAGCAACAACGTGTTGCATTGGCAAGAGCATTTTCTAACAAACCATCTATTTTATTTGCCGACGAACCCACTGGAAATTTAGATGAAGAAACAGGCGAAAAGGTAATTCAATTACTTTTTCAGTTGAATAAAGAAGCCGGAACCACCTTGGTTATTATTACCCATGATTTAGATTTGGCGAATAGGACACAACAAATATTGCGCTTAAAAGGAGGAAAAATAATGTCGAATGAAAAAACAATTGCAGGTTAATGGGCAGATTATCCTCAAAAACTTCGGTACAATGGCTATTTAAAATGGCTTGGCGCGATGGAAAAGCAAGCATCTCCAGATTAATGCTTTTTATGGCTTCTATTATTTTGGGTATCGCTGCAGTAGTTTCAATTCAGTTATTTAGTGAAAATCTAAAGCAAAACATTAAAAACCAGTCGAAGGCTTTAATGGGTGCCGATTTTATTATCGACAGCAGACAGCTTCCATCTAAAAAAGTACAAGCGATTATAGATTCATTAAATGTTGCAGCTTCAGAAGTTAATTTTGTTTCAATGGCAGCATTTCCAAAAAATGAAGGTACTAAACTTGTAAAAGTGCGCGCCATAGAAGGTGATTTCCCATTTTACGGAACATTAGATACCGAACCAGAAAATGCTGCTAAAAATTATCAAGAATTAGGTGGCGCATTGGTTGACGCTACCTTAATGTTACAATTCAATTTAAAAACTGGAGATTCTATTAAATTAGGAAAGCTAACTTTTCCAATAACAGGCGCATTAAAGTCTATTCCTGGAAGCACAGCTTTTTCATCTTCAGTTGCACCTACGGTATTAATTCCTTTTCGTTTTATTGAGGCAACAGAATTATTACAATTAGGAAGCAGAAAAGAATACCAATACTTTTTTGTAGCGCCACCTTCAATGGATTTAGAACTATTAGATAAAAAAATAGACCCTATTTTAGATGATGAAAATGCGGATTTAGACACACATACCAGTACCAGTGAACGTTTAGGCCGAAGGTATGATAATGTGAGTAAATTTTTAAATTTAGCAGCATTTATCGCACTTCTTTTGGGATGTGTTGGAATAGCAAGCTCTGTTCATATCTATATTAAAGAAAAATTAAAAAATGTAGCAGTACTAAAATGTATAGGAGCTTCACGAAAGCAAACTTTTTTAATTTATCTAATTCAAATTGTTGGAATTGGCTTGATTGGTGGAATTTTGGGAGCTGCCATTGGTACAGGTTTGCAATATGCCTTTCCTTATATTTTAGAAGGTTTTTTACCATTTGATGTTAAAATATCGATTTCCGCACAACCCTTAATTATGGGAATAACGTTGGGTGTTTTAATGTCTGTTTTATTTGCATTGTTACCATTATTAGGAACTTGGTATGTTTCTCCGCTGGAAGTGTTGCGAGGAACAGATGAAAATTTAGTAAAACCAAGAAAAGCGCGATTATTGACCTTAGCTGCAATTTTATTATTTGTATTTTTATTTTCGTTCTGGTTGTTAAAAAACGCATTGTTTGGGCTATTATTTACAGTTGGTATTTTAGTTACTTTCTCTATTATGGCTGGAATTTCTAGTCTTTTTATGAAATTAATTAAAAAGTATTTTCCAACCAATTGGGGGTTTACAGAACGTCAAAGTTTATTGAATTTATTTCGTCCAAATAACCAGACAATGGTACTTATTTTAGCTATTGGTTTAGGGACATTTTTAATAAGTACATTATATTTTACTAAAGATATTTTATTAGCAAAAACCGCTATAGAGAATTCTAGAGAAAACGCTAATATAATTTTAATGGACGTACAAACAGATCAAAAAGAGGCAGTCGTAAATACAGTGATTCCAAAAGGTTTGGAGGTAATAGATAACATTCCTATTGTTACTATGCGAATGCATAAAATTAAAGAACGATTGGTAAATGATATTCGTAAAGACACGACTTCAACTATGAATAGATGGATTCTAAATCACGAGTTTAGAGTTACGTACCGGGATTCATTGCTAGCTTCAGAAGAATTAGTAGCAGGAACTTGGATTAATAAAATAGAACAAGGTGCGCCTATTTTAGTTTCTATTTCAGATAACATAGCAGGAGATGCAGATTTAGCAATAGGAGATCAAGTTATTTTTAATGTGCAGGGAGTTTTATTGGAAACTACTATTGGAAGCATTAGAAAAGTAGATTGGGGGCGGATGCAACTTAATTTTTCTGTGGTTTTTCCAGCCGGAGTTTTAGAAAATGCGCCACAGTTTAATGTGTTGACAACCAATGTGCCAAATGAAGTTGTTTCAGCGGATTTACAACGTGATTTGGTGCAGAAATTTCCTAATATTTCAGTATTAGATTTACGACAGGTTTATACTATTATTGAAGATATTTTAGATAAAATCTCTTGGATTATTAATTTTATGGCCTTTTTTAGCATACTAACGGGAATTATTGTTTTAATCGGTTCTGTTAGAAATAGTAAATACCAGCGAATTAAAGAAAGTGTATTGTTAAGAACTTTAGGAGCAAAAAGCAAACAAATTGTGCGGATTACAGCACTAGAATATATTTATTTAGGAATGTTAGGAAGTTTGGTTGGTATTTTATTGTCGCTTATAAGTAGCCAATTATTAGCAACATTATTATTTAAAGAACCTTTTATCCCTTCCGCAATTCCTTTTTTAATATTTCTGCCAGGAATTACTTTAATGGTTTTATTAGTTGGTTTAACAAATATTAGAAGTGTTTTAAAAAGTCCACCTTTAGAAGTTTTAAGAAAAGAAGTATAGTTCTTATTTAATTATTAATTAAAAAAGCTTCATAAATTACTGATTTTATCACCTTCAGTATATTTATAGTAATTTTATAAAAACAATGTTCTTAAAAAACCTTTTTCAATAAATATACTTTTAAAGGTTTTACACCAAATATAATAACAGAGTACTACTTTAGAATTAATTATCGGGTTCTATTAAATGATTATAACACATTATTAAAAGATATTAGAAATGAAATTAATAAGATTTGGAAAACTAGAAAAGGAAAAACCTTCAGTTTAATTAGTAAATCGAACTAAAATGTAACCTGTAATTGACTAACTAAATAAAGTTCATGCAAGAGAATATTTTGCTCCTATGTATTATTAAGTGATTTTGTAAATTCATCAGAACTTGAAGAGTCTATTAGAGTTGAAAGAAGATATAAACATGCGGTTGAAGGTCAAAGAAGGCTCGAATTACAACGTTATGGGATTCTTGTACATGTAATGTCTGTAAATTTAATAATTACCGTAACTGTAGATGACTAGTTATTACTTATAACACAAAAATTCTAATATGTTGTATAGTTTAATTATATATCTTTAGCTAAAATAGCATCTAATAGATTTCTTATTAAACTATAGAATAGAACTCTTACTTTTATAAATGTAAAATTATATTTAAAAAGGTGTTTTGTTTAGCCGTTTTAAACTATAATTTTTTCAATTTCAATTTAAAATTATTTTCACCACATAAATATTTCTAATTAAAATATTTACTTTTTTTCATAAAATTTAGTTTTTTTAATAAAAACATGTACATTTGTGTAATCGATTACATTAAAATATTAAAACCATGTCAACATATTACGAATCACGCTATGCATCAAGTCCTAAAGCTGTAAAACAATACGATACACAGCAATTACGAGAGGAATTTTTAATTGATAATTTAATGGAGGTAGGAAAAATTAATTTAACGTACTTAACCTTTGTGATATATATATGTGAATGTCTATGTTTTGTGTTTTGAACAATGTGTGATCGATGTTATAAACAATGTATGATCGATGTTATAAACATTGTATGATCGATAT
>NZ_JBFLKT010000387.1:0-2947 GCF_040883305.1 Lutibacter sp. | reverse complement strand
GGCAAAAGCAGACGCATTAAAAAACGCAAGGAAAACTGGAGGTGGCAGTATATTTGTACAGGGTTTTACTCCCCAGCGACAATATGGCTCACGGCCGATCAATAATAAACCCTTATCTTCTCGAACTACTGGAAAACTTAACGAACAGTAATTTAATGGGAATCAAAATCCATCTAAGCAAATGAATCATGACTGTATTATAACAAAAGGACAACGAAGGAATCTTCTACACCCTGATAACCTAATAATTCCCGATTAAGATGTTAGAATCCTCCATGGGCAAGCTAAATACAAGGTCAAAAACCATGGATCTGATTTCGGTCTCGCTTCTACACCAAACGAAAAAGCTTGGTTAAAAACACCTAGGACATCTGAAGATATTGAAGGTTTTAAAGATGAAATTAAAAAGCTTGTTTTAAGAGGTGAAAGAATTGAAGGCACTTACCGAAAAGGCGAGCCGGATCAATTCTCCGCAATTCATTTTTACGAAAATGTAAGCGGATGCAATGCAATTTTTAAAAAAGAAACTAAAGAATTTGTATCTGCGTGGAAACTTACCCAAGGACAAGTAAGTGATTTATTAACTAATAAAAACATTGGGATTATTAATGGACTACGATACAAAAAGGTATTTTTATTTATTAGAACAAGAAGACATTTTTAAAAAACAAGGAGTATCTTTCTATAAAGTGAATTGAGAAGACTATATGGAATTGTTAATTTACAAAGTTCGACTGGAAAATCAGAAATATTGGGGAAATCGACAAAAATATGTTTCAGTAATAAGTGAATTTCTAAATGGAATTACTACTGCAGAAGATTTTAGCGACGAATTCTTGGATCTATGGAAAAAAGATCGCGATCGAAATGGACGCAAAATGAATTTTGAACCAGATACAATACCAGAAGAATTTTCTAGGCTGATAGGAAAAGTATTTAGTTGCTGTGAAATTTTCGAACCCGAATCTAAGGAAGAGGACAAATATGATAAAAAATTCTATTAAAGAAATCTTTTACGAAATGCAAAAATATTTCAATGAATAATGTATTTATTTCAACGCTATATTTGATCAAATCGATAAGTTCTATATAGATTAAAATATTTTGATAGAAGTTATTTTCAAAATTTTGAAGAGTGAGATATTTTAGCACCACTTTTCTTAATTATCTTATTTTTCATCTTCAGAACTGCTTTGCAAACGGCGCAAGTTTGGTTAAAATCTGTTTATTTTCGACTTGAATTTTCCCGAAGGTAGTACTCTAAAATTTTACAATAAAATAGTTAAAAACTAATCAACAAAATATTCACTGAAGAGTTCATTTAATAATAATATATCCCATATTATTATTAAATGGATTTTTATTCACCCTGAACTTTTAATAGAGCAAATCCTAAAGAAAGGCCAAATAAAGTCATAAAAAAACATACAGCAGCAGCTGTAACAATTTCTTGACTTGCATACGGGAATATTGACTTGATTAATTCCATAATAATTTTAATTTCAATTTTACAAAAAGTTTAAATAATTAGAAACCATTTCGAGCCCAGACAGTAATAGCTAATGAAAATGTAAACATTGTCATTAAACTAGCCCACCCTAAACTTAAAATATCCATAGATTTATATTTTTAATTTATTTAAGTTTTATAATTTAAAAGGGTTTTAAATCCTTTTAAATTATTTTTTCTAGATATTATACAATACCGTTTGTCCAATCTACATCTACATTTTCAATAATTAATGATGAATTATAGATTTGTAAAATAATTAGTAAAAATACTAAAAATGCACCCATTACTACAGCCATAATTGGTGTTGTACCCCAACCTGGAGCAACTTTACCATACTCAGCATTTAATGGGCGTAAAAGTTCACCTAATCTTGTTCGTAATGCCATAAAATATTTATACTTTTAATAAATTAATTTTTCTAGTATATGTTATATAATATTAAAATGTTTAATTTCAATAAATATATAACATGGAAACAGCAACTATTCTCGTAATTTTTGTCTCAAGTTTACTCTTAGGAATTACCACATATTCTGTTTATACAGCATTTGGACCAGCTGCAAAAAATTTGCGTGATCCATTTGAAGAACATGAGGATTAAAAAAATAAAACCAATTTATTGGTTTTATTTTTTAATAATTCGAGGTGTTTCTCTGAAAAATACGGCAAAGAAAATTACGATTAAAGTACCAATAAGTAAAAATGTGTAAACTAACGCTTCCATTGTTTGATCCTATTTAAATATAAAGAATGCCGACTGTAATTTATACAGCACCTTGTTTTTTCGTTGATTTATCACCAAGTTTTTGGAATGCACCAAATTCTACTTGCTCTGTAACTTCTGCACCAATACCAGTGAATACATCACGGAAAATTGTACGACCACCATGCCATAAGTGACCAAAGAAGAATAATAAAGCAAAGTTAGCGTGACCAAAAGTATACCAACCACGTGGACTACTTCTGAATACACCATCTGATTCTAAACTTGTTCTATCAAATTCAAAAACTTCTCCTAATTGAGCTTTACGTGCGAATTTTTTCACAGTTGGAGCATCTTTAAACGTTTGACCATTTAATTTACCACCATAGAAATCTACTGTTACGCCAACTTGTTCAATACTGTATTTTGACTCAGCACGACGGAATGGAATATCAGCACGGATAATACCATCTTTATCTACTAAAATTACAGGGAATGTTTCGAAGAAGGCTGGCATACGACGTACTGTTAACTCACGTCCCTCTTTGTCACGGAAAATTGGGTGTCCTAACCATGCTTCTGCAATACCATCACCTTTGTTCATTGGACCTTCACGGAATAAACCACCTTTTGCTGGGTTGTTTCCAATATAATCATAGAATGCTAATTTGTCAGGAATTCTTGACCATGCTTGACTTTCTTATAAACCTTCACTAACAGAAACTTCAACTT
>NZ_JBFLKT010000044.1:0-3149 GCF_040883305.1 Lutibacter sp. | reverse complement strand
TTTCAAATTACACAGGAAAATTAAGTTCGGGTATAATTAAGCGAATTGATAGTTTTCCTTCAAAATTTGTACGTCCAAGAACTGTAGATATTTGGTTGCCTGAAAATTATTCAGAAAATAAAAAACACGCGGTTTTGTATATGCACGATGGACAAATGTTATTTGATGCTGAAACTACTTGGAATAAGCAAGAATGGAAAGTTGATGAAATAATTGGAGGTTTAATTTCAGAAGGAAAAATTAAAAATACAATTGTGGTTGCAATATGGAATCATGCGGATATTAGACATCAAAATTATTATCCCCAAAAACCATTTGAAAAACTACCTAAAAAATTTAGAGACTCAATTGCTACTATTAGTGAAAAACAATATGGAAGCGATTTTAAATCACCAAATTCAGATAACTATTTAAAGTTTATTGTTAAAGAGGTAAAACCTTTTATTGATGCCAATTTTTCTGTACATACTAATTCTGAAAACACATTTATTTCGGGATCGAGTATGGGTGGATTAATTTCAATGTACGCATTATGTGAGTATCCAACTATTTTTGGTGGTGCAGCTTGTTTGTCAACACATTGGCCTGGAATTATGCCGAATAAAGAAAACCCAATGCCAGAATCATTTTTTAAGTATTTAGAGCAGAATTTACCATCTTCAAAAACACATATAATATATTTCGATTACGGAACAGCAACATTGGATAAGTTCTATTTACCTTATCAGCATAGAGTAGATGAGGTATTAAAATTAAAAGATTTTGATGAAACAAATTCACGAAATTTAAAATTTGAAGGTCACGATCATTCAGAAAATTCTTGGAATCAGCGTTTTCACATTCCAGTTGAATTTTTATTAAAAAAATAAGAGTAATCCGTTAACCTGAATTAAGTTCAGAACGACGAAAAATATATATAAATGAAATTATTTAAGTTATTTATAGTTCTTTTTACGTTTTCAACTACAATTTTCTATGCCCAAAATTCAAGTAGAAAATTTGAAAGTATAACCAAATACAAAAATTTTGTTGAAGTTAAAACAAACGATGGAGTTTATAGATTTCAGCCTTATGGAAACGAAATTATAGAAACTTCATTTATACCAAAAAGTGAAATATTTAGTTCAAACTCTCACGCTGTAGTTTTAAAAACAGCGCCAGTTGAAATGGAAATAATTGAAACTTCTAATTTAACGGAGATTAAAATGTTAGATATTTCAGTAAAAATTTCACATACACCATTTCAAGTTTCATACTATTATGAAGGAAATTTATTAACTTCAGAAAAGCGAGGTTACTTTAAAGCGCCACACCAACCAATGGATTTGGTAAAAGGAAATATTGTTGCCGAAGAAACGGAACGTTTAGAATTCAATCTTACAGAAGATGAAGTGTTGTATGGAGGAGGAGCAAGAGCTTTAGGAATGAACCGTAGAGGAAACCGATTGCCTTTGTATAACAGAGCGCATTATGGCTACGAAACGCATTCTGAACTAATGAATTTCACCATTCCTGTGGTGTATTCTTCAAAAATGTATGCTATTCATTTCGACAATGCACCAATTGGTTATTTAGATTTTGATAGTCAAAAAAATAACACACTTACTTACGAAACTATTTCAGGAAGAAAAACTTATCAAATTATTGCTGGGGATGATTGGGAAGAAGTTGTAGAAAATTATGTGACTTTAACAGGTTTACAACCTTTGATTCCACGTTGGGCTTTGGGTAATTTTTCAAGTAGGTTTGGGTATCATTCACAAAAGGAAACAGTTGAAACTATTGATAAGTTTTTAGAGGAAGCAATTCCCGTTGATGCAGTTATTTTAGATTTATACTGGTTTGGAAAAGAAGTAAAAGGAACTATGGGGAATTTAAAATTCGATAGAGATTCGTTCCCAAATCCTAAAAAAATGATTGCCGATTTAAAAGAAAAAGGTGTTAAAACCATTTTAATAACCGAACCTTTTGTATTAACCACATCAAACCGTTGGGACGAAGCTGTAAAAGAAGATATTTTAGGAAAAACCAAACAAGGAAAACCTTATACGTATGATTTTTATTTTGGAAATACAGGAATTATAGATGTTTTTAAACCTGAAGGGAATAAGTGGTTTTGGAATATTTACAAAGATTTAAAGAGTTATGGTGTTGATGGTTGGTGGGGAGATTTAGGTGAACCAGAAGTGCACCCTTCAGATTTGTTACACGCAACAGGAACAGCCGATGAAGTTCATAATATTTACGGGAGTGAATGGGCAAAATTAATTACTGAAGGTTATGAAAAAGAGTTTCCAAATGAGCGTCCGTTTATTTTAATGCGTGCCGGTTATTCGGGCGCACAATATTACGGTATGATTCCGTGGTCGGGCGATGTAAATAGAACTTGGGGCGGATTAAAGCCTCAAATGGAAATCTCTTTACAAATGGGAATGCAAGGGATGGCGTATATGCATTCAGATTTAGGAGGTTTTGCAGGTGCAAATTTAGATGATGAATTGTACACACGTTGGTTACAATACGGAGTTTTTCAACCAATTTATCGTCCACACGCGCAAGAAGATGTTCCTTCAGAACCGGTTTTTAGAGAAGAAAAAACCAAGCAGTTAGCAAAAAAATCTATTGAATTACGTTATAGTTTATTGCCGTACAACTACAATTTAGCCTTTAAAAATAGTAAGAACGGAAGTTTGTTAATGAAACCATTATTTTTTGAAGATGAAACTTTAATGGAAGTTGACAAAACATATTTATGGGGAGATTCGTTTTTGATAAGTCCTGTTGTGTCGGCAGGAATTGAAAAACAAGAAGTGGTGTTCCCAAAAGGCTCTAATTGGTTCGATTTTTATACGGATAAAAAAGTTGTTGGCGGACAAACATTAACCGTAGATTTAGTAGAAGAGAGTATTCCAACATACATTCGTGGAGGTGCTTTTATTCCAATGATTCAACCAATTCAAAATACTTCAACCTATAATTTAAATGCATTCGATTTACATTTTTATTACGATGAAACTGTAACTGAAAGTGAATATAAATTGTATAATGATGATGGCGAAACAAAAGAAGCTTTTGAAAAAGGAATGTATGAAATTCTAAAATTTGAAGCTGAAAAAGAAAAACGTTGGTTTGAAATTAGTTTTGAGGCG
>NZ_JBFLKT010000386.1:0-8350 GCF_040883305.1 Lutibacter sp. | reverse complement strand
TTGTTTTTAGATATTCACATGCCTGGGAAATCTGGTTTTGATTTATTAGAAGAATTAACAAATGTACCAGACGTTGTTTTTACAACTGCATACGATCAATATGCTGTTAAAGCTTTTGAGATGAATGCTTTAGATTATTTAGTAAAACCTTTAAGAGATGAACGTTTTTCAAAGACTATTGAAAAGGTAAAGGTAGAATTATCTAAAAGAGTAAAATTAGAGTCTACAACCTTACCAATGCATCAAAAAATATTTATAAAAGATGGTGAAAAATGTCATTTTATTCCTTTAACAGATATTCATTTTATTGAATCTTTAGAAAATTATGCACGTCTTTATTTTGGTTCGGATAAAGCCATGATTAAGCGTTCATTAAATTTATTAGCAGAGAAGTTAGATCCTAAAGTTTTTTTTAGAGTGAATAGAAGTCAAATGATTAACATACATTATATTAAAGAAATTCATCCATACTTTAATAATAAACTACAAATTATATTAACCACTGGAGAAAAAGTGGAAGTGTCTAGCAGGCAGTCAGTTAAATTTAAAAACTGGAATAGTCTGTAAAGGAATAATGGTTTAATTTTCAACGTTCATTTACATTTATTTACGCTCCTGTACTTTTCCTTTTTTGATAGTAATAAACACTTTTACTTTGCGCTATAACTAATTTAAAAATCATATTATGAATTATTTAAAAGCAATATCACAAATGTTAAAAATCATTGTTCTAGCTGTGATTTCATTGTTATCAACTTGTAGTGAAAACAGCCCTTTAGTTGCAGAACAACCAACGTTAACCGATTATACAGTTGGAGAAAAATGGACTTGGAAATATAAAGGCGTAACAAACGAAGGTGTAGTGCGTTCGGATGGGCAAGATATAAGAGAAATAGTTAGTGTAAATGATGTTTTAGGTATGGTCATTGGAAAAGACACTATTTCAGTAACAGACATAGTGGAGCCAGAAAAAAGCGAAACACCAAAATATAAATGGCCTTTAAAAGTTGGTGAAACGTGGAGATATGAAAAAAATTGGACAAGTCAAGATGGTACTACTGGAAAACAAAGTCAAGATGCAGAAGTTATATCTTTTAAAGAAGAAACTGTAGAGGCTGGTACATTTATGGCGTACACCATAGAATACAAAGGTACGGTTTCAAATTCAAGAGGATATAATGCAAGAACAGATGAAGTTTGGTTATATGCTCCAGCAATAAAAAACTTTATTAAAATGACACAAACTCAAGACGATTTTTTGTACAATGAAGAGCTAATTAATTACTCAAATCCAAATAATAAGTAACATAGTTTGTTATCAATTTTAAACAAGAAAAAATGAAAAAATTATTCCTGTTATTATTTCTACTAGCAATTAGTTTTACTTCTTTTGCACAAGAAATACCATTTAAGAAATTAAAACTATCAGATACAGTTGCAATTGCAAATCAAATGCAGCAATTAGGAGAATTCTGTGATACAAAAAACTTATCTGAATTAGATGTATTTAAGCTACAATTAATTAGTGGTAATTATAATGATGCCTTAGTTATTTTCAAAAAAAGAATTAAAAAAACACCAATTGATCAAAGACAGTATTTAGATATATACATGCATTATGTTGAGGCAAAGCTTTCTAACAACTTTAAAGATGCGTTTAAAAAATCTTACAGAAAATACGTAAAGAATTCTGATGACATACAAGTTATTAATTTAGATAGAGCGTTGATAATTAGAGATCCTACTGATTATTATGTTAGTAATTTTAATAATACGTATAATAATATTAAAACTGAACAGATATCACAGGCAACAGCTAAGGATTTAGTAAAAAAGTATTTTTTAAAAACGGTGTTTTCATCGACTAGAAATATTTATTTTGAAGAAATAAAACAAGATCATAAACGTAGGTATGTCATAAATGATAGTATTGTTATTCCCACAAAAGATGGAGCAGAAGTACCCATAGTTTTGGTGCAAAGACGAGGGAATTCTGAAGCAAAAAAAGGAGCAATATTAATTTCGTCTGTATATGCTAGCTCTAATGAAGCAAATGCAATGTTAGCAGCATCTAAAGGATATAATGGAGTTATTACCAATACAAGAGGAAAAAGGTATAGTAAAGGTCCTGTAATACCTTTTGAATATGAATATACTGATGTTTACGAAGTGATTGATTGGATTAGCAAACAACCTTGGTCAAATAAAAAAGTAGGAATGCATGGAGGGAGTTATAATGGATTTACACAATGGGCTTCCATGAAAAACAAAGTGCATCCTGCTTTAAAAACAATTGTTCCAATGGTTGCTATTGCACCAGGAATTGATTATCCTTTGGAAAATAATGTACTGCACAATTATTCTTATTCTTGGAATTTCTATGTAACTAATAATAAGTTTTTAGATTTTGAAGCATCGAATGATTTTAATCGTTGGAATTCCTTAAAAAATACTTGGTACAAAACTGGAGTGGCTTTTAACAAATTAGATAGTTTAGATGGGCAGGTAAATACATTATGGAACACCTATATGCAGCATCCTAGTTATGATGACTATTGGAAGAACATGATTCCTTATAAACAAGAATTTGCTAAAATTAACATTCCTATTTTAACAATTACAGGTTATTATGATGACTCACAAAGAGGGGCCATGTATTATTTCAATGAGCATTATAAATATGCGAAAAATCCAAATCATTATTTATTAGTTGGTCCTTATGACCATTGGACTGCACAAACGAAACCCGAAGAAAGCCTAAGAAATTACAAATTAGATAAAACAGCTTTAATCAACATTGAAGAGGAGCTTCTTTATCAATGGTTTGATTACATTTTGGAAGGAAAATCAAAACCTAGTATTTTGAAAGATAAAGTTAACTTCCAAGTCATGGGCACCAATACTTGGATGCACAAACCAACTCTAAGTGCAATGACAAACGATACTTTACAATTTCATTTAAGTTCTGATAATCACAAAGATATTTATACCTTAAAATCGAACCCAAATAATTCAAAGATTAAAATGTCGATTGATTTTAAAGATCGTAAAAACATGACCAATACAGACTATTATCCTTGGCCTTTGGAACGTGATAAAATCAATTTAAAAGATGGAATGGTATTTAAAGCTAAACCATTAAAAAAAGATATAATTATAAATGGATCATTTTTTGGGAATCTTGAATTTTCAATAAATAAAAAGGATGTTGATTATTCTGTAATCTTATACCAACTGACTCCAGAAGGTAAATACTTTCATTTGAGCTATTACATTGGTAGAGCAAGTTATGCGAAAAATAGAGAACAAAGAAATTTACTTACACCAAATCAAAAGACGCAAATATATTTCAACAACTCGAAACTAATCAGTAAAAAAATAGAAAAAGGAAGTCGCATTGTAGTTGTGGTTAATATCAATAAAAACAATAATGCTCAAATTAATTATGGTACCGGAAAGAATGTTAATAAAGAAAGTATTAAAGATGCTGAAATTCCATTAGAGATAACTTTTACAGGAAACAGTAGTATTTCTTTACCAATTTGGAGTTATATTGAATAAAACAACTAAGTGAATGAAATTAATAAGGCTAAATAATATATTTGAAAATAATTTTCAAAAAGCTTGGGAGCTTTATGAAGATGCTTTTCCTATTGAAGAAAGGAGAACTTTGCACGGCCAAGCAAGTACTTTAAAGCACCCTAATTATCATTTTGATATTGTAATGGATAAAGATCAATTTATTGGATTTATTTTATGGTGGGATTTTGAAACACTTATGTATATAGATCATTTTGCAACATCTGTTCAGTTAAGGAATAAAGGTTATGGAAAACAAATTCTTAAAAAGTTTATCAATAATAATGACAAACCAGTTCTATTAGAAGTTGAATTACCTACATCAAATAATAATCAGCGAAGAATAATTTTTTATGAAAACATTGGTTTTAAAATTAATCAACATTATTATGAAGTTCCAAATGCAAAAAGAAATCAACCTCCATTACAATTATTATTAATGTCTTACCCAAACAAAATTACTTCTGCTGAAGTTGAATTATTTATTGCAAAATGTCATCCTATTATTTTCAAAAACTAATCATTATTTTCTTAAGTTAAATCTATCTCTAGGATTTAACCCTTTAAAAGTTTACTTTTTGATGACACTATGCATCAAGTATTTTAAAAAGAGTTAATAACCCGCTAGACCCAGCGGTAAAAATCAAATATGAAAAATGATATCAATGAAGAATATTTAAAAATTGGAATCTAAAATGATAAAAAGCAACAATGTTAAATCATATAATAAATTTTATTATTTTTGAGATGCGCATCATTATAACACCAAATAGTACAATCTATAAAAAATACATTATTCACTTTATATGGGGAATTTGAGGGGAATAAACACATATGATATTAACATATAACAAAGTTACCTGCAAGCTGAAAATAAACTTTTCTTAAAAACAAACTATGAAAAACAAAAAAGAAATTAATGGATAAAGTCAATTTAATAGTTACGGTCGCTGTAATTACAATGTTCATTTCATTATTTCTAGCTGTTTTTTTGATTACAGTAAAAACAGAACATAAATTAAGTAATCGTCTTTTTGCTCTATTTTTAATTTTAACAGCAATAGATATTAGTGGAATTTTATTTGATTTTTTAAATGAAAACCCTTCAAATATCGGAATGTTCAGAAACCTAATTACTTTCTTCCAACTTCCAACTTTTTATTTATATGTCTTATCAGTCTGCTATTCCGATTTTAAATTAAAACCGAAACATTTAATCCACATCGTCCCTTTTTTAATAGCAAATTTAATTTTGTTACCACGCTTTTATGCAGTCAATCAAGCCTCTAAAACTAGTTTTCTAGAAAAAAGTAGTAGTATGATAGAAATACAGTTTAATCATATTTTCATTCATATTCAAATTGTATTTTACATCATTGTAGTTTTTATGATCCTAAAGAAAGCAAAAAATATATACCTCGAAAATTATACTGGAGCTAGTATTAAATCACTTAATTGGTTATTTCAATTTGCGTTAGCACTATCTTTATTCTATTCTCTTGCGCTGTTAAAAAACATCTTTAAATTTTCTACTTATACTAACTTTTCTGAATGGTTAAAAATTGGACTTTTTCTATTTGAACTATTCATAATTAGTTGGTATCTATTCAAAGCACTCAATAATCCAAATCTTTTCAGAAACATTGATTCAAAATTAAAACTTGTAAATGAATACATTTCTGAAGAAAAAAAGAACAAAACTTTAAACACAAATGAAAAGGAATTTAATTCAGAGTTATTGAAATTAAAGAAATATATGATTGAAGAAAAACCATATCTTAATCCTTCTTTGACAATTCAAGATATTTCTAATGCTACTGAAATTCCAGTTAGAGATTTATCTCTTTTAATTAATCATAAATTAAATCGGCATTTTTATGATTTTGTAAATAGCTATCGTATAGAAAATGCTATGGCTATTTTAAAAGATAATGCAAAAAGTAAGGTAACTATTCTAGAAATTCTTTATGAAGTTGGTTTTAATTCAAAATCTTCATTTAATACTGCTTTTAAAAAACATACCAATACCACACCAACTGCTTATCGTAAAAGCTTGCAAATAAACAATTTGTAATTACTCTTACTTGTTTTTTTAAACAAATGCGTTCGACTACTTTCATTCGGTCGCATAAGACTCATTTCTTTCACATATTTGTATCGAAATAATTTTTAACATAAAACACGATACTATGAAAACTACATTAAAAATTTTAGCAGTACTATTATTAACAACTAATCTTTCTTTCGGACAAAATATTTCGGTAAAAATTGATACTCTTCTAACACCTGAAATTGGCAGAATAAAACAGGTTGTGGAAATTAAAACGGACGATTCAAACAAACCAATACTTTTATTTTTAGCGGGCGGTCCAGGAAGCTCAATGATAAATACTGCGGACAATTTCACGAATTTTTTAAGAAATAAATTTACAATTGTCCAATGGGACCAAAGAGGCGCAGGAAAAACTTTAGAATTAAATCCTTCACCAACTCAACCATCAGTTGAACAAATGAAAAAGGATACTTATCAAGTTATACGTTTTCTGACAAAGGAATTAAACCAAGAAAAAATATATTTATTAGGCAGTTCTTGGGGAAATGTTTTAGGCTTTTATATCGTTGAAAATCATCCTGAATTGCTTCATTCCTATTTTGCTGTAAATCCGGTTATCAGTCAATTAGCAAGTGAAATGGAATTGCTCAAAATTTTGAAAGTTCATTTTAAAGAAAACCCTATTGCAAGCAAAGAATTAGCGAGCGTGAATATCCCTTTTAAAATTGATGAGGACTTATTTTATATAAGAAAATGGCTTTTTTATAAAGAAGGTAAGAAATATGTAACAACTGATGCTTTCAAAAATGGTTTTCTTAAGTGGTCAGAAACTTGGTCACCTGCATGGAACGAAGTAATGAATATTGATTTACCGAAAACTTTAAAGGAAGTAAATTGCCCAATTTATTTTTTTGTTGGAAAAAAAGATATTCAAACATCGACTGAAATTACAGAAAAATACTTTGAGGAATTGAAAGCACAAAAAAAAGACTTGTTTTTATTTGAAAAATCTGGACATCAAATACATCACGATGAACCAGAAAAATTTCAAAATACAATAATTAAGAAATTGGAAACTAACAAAACGGAAGAATAAAAACTACTTACAAAGTTGTATAAAGTTAATTTATTTACTGACATTTAAGAAACTGTCTTGAAATGAAAATTAGAATAATACATAATAGAGCCAGCAGGTAACAATGTATATAAAAAATAGCAGTATTAGCGCAAGCCATTTGGTTTGCGTTTTTTTATTATCTTTCCTCTATCGGAAAAGTGTCGCATTTAAAATCTGCTACTTTTCATATACAAATCGTTGGCTACAATTAAAAAATAGTCAAATATTTAACGAAAAATGATAAGAAGCTAATGCCGAATAATGATAAGAGCAAAATTCCAATTTTCAAAAGAATGATTGATATTGGTGTTAATAAGGAGCTTTCTGTAACTGAGAATAGGTTTCTGCGAGTAACAAATATTGCGTCAATTCTTGGTATCTTATTCATGGGAATGTGGATGATTACTGCTTTTTTTCTTACAGATTATTCAATACTTTATGCAAGTAATGGTTTGTTAGCCTTGATGTTTTCATTCGTTTTAATATTCAATGGAAAAGGTTGGCGGGTTTTGGCTTCAATTTGTTTTACTGCTACGGCCCTTTTTGGAGTTATCTTATTTCTTTATTTATTAGGTTACTCATCAGGTGTTTGGGTCATTTGTTACATTATAATTATTACACCATATATGACTTTCCCCAAAGAGGCGAGGAAATTAGCAATTGGTTTCAGTATTCTTGGGGGTTTGATTTTGATTATTTCAGTGGTGCTTCAATCCAAAATTAATGCTCACTATGATGTAATATCCCCATATTTCCTGCAAATAGTTAATGTAAGTACAACTGGATTAATTTGCCTTACAATTGCATGGACGCTGTCAGTCTTGATTGAAAGATCAGAGGAATCTGTGAAGGCTGAACAAAAAAGATCAGATGACCTTCTGCATAACATTCTTCCGGCAAAGGTGGTTAAGGATCTAAAAGAAACAGGTAAAACAGTGCCCAAAAGACACAAGAATGTAACTATTCTTTTTACTGACTTCAAAGGTTTTACAGAGCTAGTAGCAAGCATCCCTGCAATCACTTTGGTTAATGAGCTTAATGATATTTTTGGCCGATTCGATGAAATTGTAGAGAAGGCAGGAGTTGAAAAAATTGAAACAATTGGTGATGCATATGTAGCTGCATGCGGCCTTGAAGAAGAGTTTACTGAACATGCTATTAATTGTATCATAGCCGCAAAACAGATGTTATCCTATCTTGAGGAAAGAAATAAGAAACATGAAATAAAATGGAGAATGAGAGTCGGAATACATTCTGGACCTATAGTAGCTGGAGTAGTAGGAAAGAAGAAATTTAGTTATGATCTTTTTGGAGATACAATTAATATGGCAAGTAGAATGGAATCATCTGGAGAACCTGGCAAAATAAATATTTCAAGAGCGACTTTTCAACTTGTAAAGAATCATATCGATTTCGAATACAGAGGGGAAATTTATGCCAAGGGAAAAGGAAAGATAGAAATGTATTTTGTAAAATAAAATGTAGCTACAATGTATAATCGTAATTACGGCGGATTCGACTAGGTCCTAATCCACTCGGAATTGCTAACGTCTTTGCCAAACCAAAATTAACACATATTAACCCGTAACTGAAGGTTAAAC
>NZ_JBFLKT010000043.1:0-8019 GCF_040883305.1 Lutibacter sp. | reverse complement strand
TGATTGTTGGTCCGTTATTAGCCCGTTTTGGAAAGGGATACATTCCAAGACCTGGAGGCGATAAAATTGGAAGAAGAAGGTTAGATACTCATTTTGAGGGTTTTATAAAATTAGGGGCAACATTCAGGTATAATAAAGACGAAAAATTTTACGGAGTTGAAGCAGATTATTTAACGGGTACAAATATGCTGTTAGATGAGGCTTCCGTAACCGGAACAGCAAATATTGTAATGGCTGCTGTAATGGCAAGAGGAATTACAACAATTTACAATGCAGCTTGTGAACCTTATTTACAGCAATTATGTAAAATGCTGAACAGTATGGGAGCAAAAATTAGAGGTGTTGGTTCTAATTTATTAATTATAGAAGGTGTAGCGGTTTTAAATGGTTGTTACCATAGAATTTTGCCGGATATGATTGAGATTGGGAGCTGGATAGGAATGGCTGCAATGACAAAATCTTCAATTACAATTAAAAATGTAAGCTGGGACGATTTAGGTTTAATACCTCGTGTTTTTCAAAAAATTGGAATAAATTTAGAAAGAAGAGGAGATGATATTTTTATTCCTGAACAAGATAGTTACGAAATTCAGAATTTTATAGATGGTTCAATTTTAACGGTATCAGATGCACCTTGGCCAGGTTTTACACCTGATCTGCTAAGTATTATTTTGGTAGTTGCTACGCAAGCAAAAGGAAGTGTTTTAATTCATCAAAAAATGTTTGAAAGTCGCTTGTTTTTTGTAGATAAATTAATAGATATGGGTGCTAAAGTTATTTTATGTGATCCACATAGAGCAACAGTAATTGGTATGGATCATGAATTTAGCTTAAAAGGAACTGTTATGACATCACCTGATATTAGAGCAGGTATTTCTTTATTAATAGCGGCGCTTTCAGCAAAAGGAACAAGTACCATTCATAATATTGAACAAATAGATAGAGGTTATCAAAATATAGATACGCGATTGCGAGCAATAGGAGCAAAAATTACCAGAGTAGATTAATTATTGTTTAATTGTTGATTTATTGAATCTTTTAATGATTGCATTGTTAAGTTTTACAATAAAAGTAACTTGTAAAAAACTTACTTGTTTCTGTTATTTTGTAATTGAATCTCCTAACTATTAATTCTTCATTTTTCATTATTAATTAATTCCCGTGTCATATTGGCATAATTAAATAAAGTGGCAATACTTTTGCTAACATTATAGTTGATAAATTTTTTTAATAAAATTATGAGTACAAAGAAAGATTCTAAAAAAGAAAAAGAAGTTTTAGATAAAGAAGCAACGCAGCAGGAAACTAAAGAAATTAGTATTGAAGAGCAATTAAAACTTGAAGTAAATCAAGAAAAGGATAAATTTTTAAGATTGTTTGCTGAATTTGAAAATTATAAAAAACGAACTTCTAAAGAACGTATTGAGTTGTTTAAAACTGCCAATGAAGATTTAATGACAGTTTTACTGCCTATTTTAGACGATTTTGACAGAGGTTTAAACGAGATAAAAAAGGCAAAAGATAAAGAACTTTTAAAAGGTATGGAACTTATTAAAAATAAGTTAAATAACACACTTACTCAAAAAGGTTTATGCCCTATTAAAGTGGAACACGGTGAAGTTTTTGATGTTGAATTACACGAAGCTATTACTCAAATTCCAGCACCAACAGAAGATTTAAAAGGAAAAATAATCGATGTTGTAGAACAAGGTTATAAATTAGGAGATAAAATAATACGATATCCTAAAGTTGTTATTGGACAATAACAAGAATTGCAAATTATGAATTTCGAATTTTAAATAAATGGCAAAACAAGATTTTTACGAAATATTAGGTGTTTCAAAAAATGCATCTCCTGCAGAAATAAAAAAAGGATATAGAAAGATGGCTATCAAATACCATCCAGATAAAAATCCTGATAATAAAGAGGCTGAAGAAAATTTCAAAAAAGCTGCAGAAGCTTATGAAGTTCTAAGTGATGAAAATAAAAAAGCACGTTACGATCAATATGGTCACGCAGCCTTTGAAAATGGCGGTGGTGCTGGAGGTTTTGGCGGTGGCGGAATGAATATGGATGATATATTCAGTCAGTTTGGCGATATTTTTGGTGGCGGAGGCTTTGGAGGTTTCGGTGGCGGAGGCTTTGGAGGTGGATCTAGAGGTAGAGCCCGTGTAAAAGGAAGTAACCTAAGAATTAGAGTAAAGCTTACCTTGGAAGAAATTGCGAGCGGTGTAGAGAAGAAAGTAAAAGTAAGAAGAAAGGTAAAAGCAGCAGGTGCAACTTTTAAAAGTTGTTCAACTTGTAATGGAAGTGGTCAGGTAATGAGAGTTACAAACACCATTTTGGGTAGAATGCAATCAGCTTCAACGTGCCCTACTTGCCATGGAGCTGGAGAAATACTAGATAAAAGACCTAAAAATGCAGATGCACAAGGTTTAGAACCAAAAGAAGAAACAGTTTCAATTAAAATTCCTGCAGGTGTTACAGAAGGGGTTCAGTTAAAAGTAAATGGTAAAGGAAATAGCGCACCTGGAAATAATGCAGTAGATGGGGATTTAATTGTAGTAATTGAAGAAGCAAAGCACGAAACTTTAAAGAGAGAAGGAACTAATTTACACTACGATTTGTACATTAATTTTTCCGAAGCAATATTAGGTATAGACAAAAATATAGATACAGTTACTGGTAAAGTAAAAATTAAAATTGAACCAGGAACACAATCTGGTAAAATATTAAGATTAAGAGGAAAAGGTTTGCCAAGCTTAGATCATTATGGTAATGGTGATTTGTTAGTCCATGTTAATGTTTGGACACCACAACAAATTTCAAAAGAGCAAAAAGAGTTTTTTGAAAAAATGAAAACTGATGAAAATTTCACACCTAACCCTTCTAATTTAGATAAATCCTTTTTTGAAAAGGTTAAAGATATGTTTTCATAAAAAAAAGTAGTTTAAATTTTATTAATCATAAAATTTAAATATATTTGAAAAACGTTATTAGTGAAATATCTAATAACACTTTTTCTTTTTCATAGCAATTTTCCCACTCAAAATTTTGAGTGGGTTTTTTTATTAATTATATTATATATTGTATTTTTGCAAAAAAATAAAGTAGGTCGTCTTATCGCTTCAATGTATTGAAGAGGAAAGTCCGGACACCATAGAGTAGCATAGCGGATAACATCCGTCCAGCGTAAGTTGAGGACAAGTGCAACAGAAAGCAAGTACAGTTCGGCTGTAGTGAAACCAGGTAAACTCTATGCGGTGAAATGCCACGTATATTGAAATTTTAAAGTTACTCGCTTTATTTCAAGGGGTAGGCAGCTCGAACTATAAAGTAATTTATAGTCTAGATAAATGATAAGGGCTTTTTAAAAGAACAGAATCCGGCTTATAGACCTACTTTTTTTATCATATTCTTAATATTTACAACGTTTTCGCTCTTGATTTTTATAGAATAAAAAAAAATAGCCTTATAAACTATTTATATTGAAAAAGAGACCCTCAGTTACGAATTTTTTTATTCAAAACATCATTTTTTGTACCTTCGCTAAATTAAAAATAACTAAATAAAATATAAATATGGCTTTTGATATTGAAATGATTAAGGGTGTCTATTCTAGAATGACAGAACGTGTTGATGCTGCAAGGGAAGTAGTAGGAAAACCTTTAACCTTAGCTGAAAAAATATTGTACAATCACTTATGGGATGGTAACGCAACCAAAGCATTTACTCGAGGAAAAGATTATGTAGATTTTGCACCAGATCGTATTGCTTGTCAGGATGCAACTGCGCAAATGGCATTATTACAATTTATGCAAGCTGGTAAAAATAAAGTTGCAGTGCCTACAACAGTGCATTGTGATCACTTAATTCAAGCAAAACAAGGTGCTAATTTAGATTTAAAACGCGCGAATGATGTAAGTAAAGAGGTGTTCGATTTTTTAGCTTCAGTATCTAATAAATATGGTATAGGTTTCTGGAAACCAGGAGCAGGAATTATTCATCAAGTTGTTTTAGAAAATTATGCATTTCCAGGTGGAATGATGATTGGTACAGATTCTCATACAGTAAATGCTGGTGGATTAGGAATGGTTGCTATAGGAGTTGGTGGTGCAGATGCTGTAGATGTTATGGCAGGTATGGCTTGGGAACTTAAATTTCCAAAGCTAATTGGTATTAAATTAACAGGAAAGTTAAACGGTTGGACTTCAGCTAAAGATGTTATTCTTAAAGTAGCAGGTATTCTTACAGTAAAGGGTGGAACAGGTGCTATTGTAGAATATTTTGGTGAAGGAGCAAAAAATTTATCGTGTACTGGTAAAGGTACAATTTGTAATATGGGAGCTGAAATTGGCGCGACAACATCTACTTTTGGTTATGATGAATCTATGGAACGTTATTTACGTGCTACAGATAGAAATGGTGTTGCGGATGAAGCTAACAAAATTAAAGATTATTTAACTGGAGATTCAGAAGTTTACGCAGAACCAGAAAAATATTTTGATCAAGTAATAGAAATAAATTTAGACACTTTACGTCCACATTTAAATGGACCTTTTACCCCAGATTTAGCCACTCCAATTGGAGAATTAGGTGTTAAGGCTAAAGAAAATGGATGGCCTCTAAAAGTAGATTGGGGCTTAATTGGTTCTTGTACAAACTCTTCATATGAAGATTTATCTCGCGCTGCATCTATTGCTAAACAAGCAGTAGATAAAAAATTAGTCACTAAAGCTGATTTTGGTATAAATCCAGGATCTGAGCAAGTACGTTACACTGCAGAGAGAGATGGTATTCTTAAAGTTTTTGAAGATTTAAATGCTACTATTTTTACAAACGCTTGTGGTCCTTGTATTGGACAATGGGATAGAAGTGATTTAAAAGGTGAAGAGAAAAATACGATTGTACATTCATTTAACAGAAACTTTTCAAAACGTGCAGATGGAAATCCAAATACGCATGCATTTGTAGGATCACCAGAAATGGTTGCTGCAATAGCAATATCTGGTCGATTAGATTTTGACCCAATGAACGACACTCTTATTAATGAAGATGGTGAAGCTGTAAAATTAGACGAACCAAAAGGATTAGAACTTCCACCATTAGGGTTTGATGTTATAGATGCTGGTTATGTAGAACCAGTTAAAGATGGTAGTAATGTTGATGTTTCTGTAAGTCCAACTTCAGAACGTTTACAATTATTAACACCTTTTCAACCAATTGGAAAAGAAATTAATGGCGCAAAACTATTAATTAAAGCATTTGGAAAATGTACAACAGACCATATTTCTATGGCAGGTCCATGGTTGCGTTTCCGTGGTCATTTAGATAATATTTCTAATAACTGTTTAATTGGTGCCGTAAATGCTTTTGGGAAAAAAACAAATTTTGTTAAAAATCAGTTAACAGGTGAGTTTGGCGGTGTTCCAGATGTTGCTCGTGCTTATAAAGCAGCAGGTGTAAAATCGGTTGTTGTTGGAGATCATAATTACGGAGAGGGATCGTCTAGAGAACATGCTGCAATGGAACCTAGACATTTAGGTGTTGTAGCTGTAATAGTAAAGTCTTTTGCTCGTATTCATGAAACTAATTTAAAAAAACAAGGTATGTTAGGACTTACCTTTAATAATGAAGCAGATTACGATTTAATTCAAGAAGATGATACTTTTAACTTTATTGATATTAATGAATTTGCTCCAGATAAACAATTAACTTTAGAGTTGGTTCATAAAGATGGTTCAAAAGATTCCATTAAATTAAATCATACTTATAATCAAAGTCAAATTGATTGGTATAATGAAGGTTCTGCATTAAATCTAATAAAAAAAGAGAATGCAAGCTAAAAATTGATTTTTAGTTATAATTGAATATAAAAAAAGACGTATTTATACGTCTTTTTTTATGCTTAAAATTCAATAAAATAGGCGTATTTTAGATAATATCACATATAAATCATTGAAAAACAATGCAAAACAATTAATATTCTAACGTTTTCGTAAATATAATAGTTGTTATCAAATTTTTTTGTAACTTTTTATCTTAATTTTGAACAAAATATGAAGTATAAGCTTGAGTAAAAAACTTAACATTTAGCGAGAAAAATGGAATAGTTAATACTCTAATAATCTTTCCGTTAAATTCAATTTTTTTATTTCAAAATAGCACAGTTTCAATTTTAAATGAAAATAAGTTTAAACATTTAATATAAACTAAAATTTATTTTTTACTTGAAATCATTTTTTGAAACGAGCATACTAAGAAGTTTATCACTCAATAGAATGGTTAAGAACGAAAAGTTCCGAAGCTTTGGGATGACATTTAAAAAACAATAAAAATTAACACATGAAAGCATTATTTTATACAAAAGAATTTCCTCCTTATGTTTATGGAGGAGCAGGAGTTGTTGTTGAATATTTGGCAAATGAATTAGAAAAATTAATGGAAATTGATATAAAATGTTTCGGTGATCAAGAATCAACTTCAGGCAACATGCATGTTAAAGGTTTTCCATATAATAATCCAGTATTTGATCAATCAGACGAAAAATTAAAAGCAGTATTTAATAGTTTGAATACTTGTCTTCATATGAATGCTGAAATTCTTGATGCAGATATTGTTCATTGTCATACTTGGTATGCTCATTTTGCAGGAATAGTTGCGAAATTATGTTATGGAGTTCCATTGGTAATTACTACCCATTCTTTGGAGCCTTTACGTCCTTGGAAAAGAGAACAGTTAGGAAGAGGTTATGATGCCTCATCTTGGATTGAAAAAACAGCGTTAGAAATGGCAGATGCTTTAATTGCAGTTTCAGAAGAAACAAAAATTGATGTTCTTAATCATTTTAACGTTGATGAAAAAAAAGTAAAAGTAATTTATAATGGTATTAATTTAAATGAATATGTTGTAACTAAAGAGACTTCAACTTTAGAAAAATATGGAATTGATACTTCTAAACCTTTTGTACTTTTTGTAGGTAGAATTACAAGACAAAAGGGAATTATTCATTTAGTAAATGCAATAAAATATATAGATCCAAATACACAAATAGTATTATGTGCTGGTGCTCCAGATACTCCTGAGATTGCAAAAGAAATGGAAGCAAGTGTAAATGAAGTTAAAAAAACAAGAAACAACGTTATTTGGATAGACGAAATGTTAGATAAAAAGAGCGTAATACAATTGTATTCTCATGCAGATGTTTTTTGTTGTCCTTCAATTTATGAGCCTTTTGGAATTATTAATATTGAAGCTATGGCTTGTAATACAGCTGTGGTAGCTAGTGCTGTTGGTGGAATTAAAGAAGTTGTAGTTCATGGGGAAACTGGTATTTTAATTCCCGTAGAACAACAAACTAAAGCGCCATTTGAACCTATAAATCCAGATAAATTTGCTAGAGATTTAGCAGATGGAGTTAATACAGTTATTAATAATAAAGAATTACGTAATAAAATGGAATTAAATGGACGAAAAAGAGTAGAAGAGCACTTTGATTGGGTAGCAATTGCAGCTCAGGTAGAAGCATTGTATAAATCGTTAATTTAGTTTTGCATTAAACAATAAAAATATATTTTAAACCTATAAAAACAATTAGTTATGTCAGGGAAAAAAGTTTTAGCCATTATTTTAGGAGGAGGACAAGGATCAAGATTACACCCATTAACAGAAACACGATCTAAACCAGCAGTGCCAATTGCAGGGAAATATCGTTTGGTAGATATTCCAATTTCAAATTGTATTAATTCAAACATAAAACAAATGTATGTTTTAACACAATTTAATTCAGCATCTTTAAATAGACATATTAAAAATACGTATCATTTTAGTTTTTTTAGTTCAGCTTTTGTAGACGTTTTAGCTGCGGAACAAACACCAGGAAATAAGGGATGGTTTCAAGGTACTGCAGATGCAGTGCGCCAAAGTATGCATCATTTTTTAAGACACGATTTTGATTATTTTTTAATTCTATCTGGAGATCAATTATACCAAATGGATTTTGATAAGATGGTTAAAGC
>NZ_JBFLKT010000385.1:0-3941 GCF_040883305.1 Lutibacter sp. | reverse complement strand
CCAAAATTTAGAAATTGAAAATGCTACTGTTTTTAAAAAATCGTTAAAACGAACTAATTTAACCTACAAAGTAATTTATACCGAAAATTACTATGCAAATTTGCTTCAAATACTAAATTATGTAAAAGAATCTGTAATTATTTATACCAATAACAGAAAGCAAACAAAAGAAGTAAACAAGTATTTAAATCAGCATAATTTTAAAAGCACTTATTACCACGGTGGATTATCTTTAGAAGAAAAAAACGCTGCTTACGAAACTTGGATTGCAGATAAAACGCCAATTATGGTCGCCACAAATGCCTTTGGAATGGGAATTGACAAACCAAGTGTACGCGTTGTAATACATTTAAATATACCCAATAGTTTAGAAAACTATATCCAAGAAGCTGGACGAGCTGGTAGAGATGGAAAAGAATCATATTCATTAATATTAACTAATAAAGCTAATTTATATGATGCCGATGTTCGATTTAAAGCAACCACACCAACTACAAAATATATTAAAGAAATTTATTTTAATTTAAATCAGTTTTTTAAAATTTCATTTGGAGAACAACCTGTAGAATCTTTTAACTTCTCTATTCAAGAGTTTTGTGCAACTTATAAATTAAACATATTAAAAGCATACAATGCCATTAAAGTTTTAGAAAGAGAAAATATTATTTTATTAGATGAAAACTTTACAAAAAAATCGACAATAAAATTTACCATTGGCAACAATCAACTATTTAATTATTTAGAAGAATACCCTTCTAAAAAGGATTTAATCAAATTAATTTTAAGAAGTTATGGAGGAATTTTTGAACATCATACAATTATTGATGAATTTAAGTTATCTAAAAAACTAGGAGTTTCTAAAGGAAATATTATTGCAACTTTACAAGATTTAAACACCAACGGAATTGTAAAATATAATTTTGAAAATTCAAATTCCAGACTGACTTTTTTAGTAATTCGAGAAGATAATTATACTATAAATAGCATTTCAAAAAATATAGAAAAACAATATTCAATAAAATACGACAAATTAACTGCAACCATAAATTTTATTAGAGATACTCAAACATGTAGAAACATGCAACTACTCTCCTATTTTGATGAAATTGTTACAGAACCTTGTGGTAAATGCGATGTTTGTACATCTAAAAATGCACCTACAGAAACAACAACCGCACTTTTATCTGAAATATTAAAACTACTTGAAGCGCAGCATTTATCTTCTCAAGAATTATCTGTGGCACTTAAATGCAACCAAAAACAGCTTTTAAATTCTCTAAAAATACTCTTAGAAAAAAATAAAATTGCCATAACTTCGCAAAATAAATTTAAACTAAACCTTTAATGAAAGATTTAAGAATTGTATTTATGGGAACACCTGAATTTGCAGTTGCAACCTTAGATGCCCTTGTAAAAGCTAAATTTAATGTAGTTGGAGTAATTACTGCACCCGATAAACCAGCGGGAAGAGGAAGAAAATTAAATGAATCTGCCGTTAAAAAATATGCTTTAGAACATCATTTAACTATTTTACAGCCAACAAACTTAAAAGATGAAAATTTTATTGCTGAATTAAAAAATTTACAAGCTAATTTACAAATTGTGGTTGCTTTTAGAATGTTACCAAAAATAGTTTGGCAATTGCCAGAATTTGGCACATTTAATTTACACGCATCATTATTACCAAATTATAGAGGAGCTGCACCAATAAATTGGGCACTAATTAATGGTGAAACAAAAACTGGTGTTACCACATTTTTTATTGATGAAAAGATTGATACAGGAAATATAATTCTACAAGAAGAAGTTGCCATTGGAAAAGATGAAATTTTAGGTGAATTATATAACAAACTAATGACTGTTGGAAGTAATTTAGTTGTAAAAACTGTTAAACTAATTGAAAAAGGAAATGTAAAAACTACAAAACAACCAGAAATTGAAGAAAAACCAGCTCCAAAAATATTTACTGAAACCTGTAAAATTAATTGGAACGACTCCTTAACAAATACCTACAATTTAATAAGAGGATTAAATCCATATCCGGCAGCTTGGACAACACTTATTAATGATAGTGAAGAAATTAAAGTCAAAATTTTTGATGTTAAACCAATAGTTGAAGAACATAGCCAAAAAACTGGAAAAATTGTAACAACAAAAAACGAAATTAAAGTTGCAGTTCCAAACGGGTTTATAAAAATTGAAAGCTTACAATTAGCTGGCAAAAAAAAGATGGATAGTAAAAGTTTACTAAATGGTTACACATTTACAGTAAATTCAAAAATGATTTAAGTCTAATTTTAAAGGGCTTAGCGGATGTTTTTACAAAAATTGAGCTATGTTATTAACATTTATTATCATTTATTAACAAAATAATCAATTTTATGGGTAAAAACTTGCATAAACCCTTATTCCATATAACTTTGTTAAGCTTATTACAAGCAAAAAATGTTTAACCTATTAATTTAAAATTTAAATTATGAACAAATCAGATTTAATTGATGCAATGGCAGCTGATGCTGGCATCTCAAAAGCAGCAGCAAAAGCAGCATTAGAATCATTAACAGAAAATGTAACAAAAACACTAAAAAAAGGTGGTAAAGTTGCGTTAGTTGGATGGGGAACTTGGTCTATCTCTAAAAGAGCAGCTAGAACAGGAAGAAACCCTCAAACAGGAAAATCTATCCAAATTGCAGCAAAAAATGTTGTTAAATTTAAAGCGGGAGCTGGATTAAGTGATGCAGTAAACTAATACATAAGAAATTTTCTTATTATAAATTAAACTCTTCAATTTTTTTGAAGAGTTTTTTTTTATTAACAAATTTTGCTATATTTAATAAACATTTAAAATAATTATGTTAGATAAAACACCTACAAAAGGTAAATTATTAATTGCTGAACCTTCTATTCTTAACGATAAAGAATTTAATAGGTCTGTAATATATTTAACAGAACATAGTGAAGATGGCTGTATTGGATTCATTTTAAATAGACCCACAGAGTTTCTTTTAAAAGATTTAATTCCTGAAATAGATTGTGATTTTACAGTTTATAGTGGTGGACCGGTTGAACAAGAAAATTTATATTTTATTCATAAAGTTCCTGAGTTAATTCCCGACAGTATTCAAATTGATACAAACTTTTATTGGGGAGGTGATTTTAACATCCTAACAAAACTTTTAAATGAAAAAGCTTTAGATGTTGCAGATATTCGTTTTTTCCTGGGATATTCAGGTTGGTCTATAAATCAGTTAAATGAAGAATTAAACGAATCTACCTGGAAAATTACTAAAAATAAATATCCAAATTTACTGACTATTAAAAGCGATGATATTTGGAAAAACCAATTAATGGCTTTTGGTGGTGAATACCAAATTTGGGCAAATGCGCCTAAAAACCCTGCTTTAAACTAAATTCTTTATTTCTAATGCCAATTCTTTTGCAATTGTTGTTTTAAACCTAGTTTTCTTATAATTTGTAACAGGCAGTATGCCAACAATTGCATTCGTTATAAAAACTTCATCAACCTTTTGCAATTCAAAAGGCGAAATTGCTTCTTCTTTTAAAATATAATCATTGCTTTTTGAAAGTAATTCAATAATTTTTTTTCTCATTATACCCTTTACACAACCTTCTTCAATTGGTGGTGTTTTAATAATGTTATCTTTTACAACAAAAATATTTCCATTTATTGATTCGACTACATGTTTTCTTTCATTTAATAATACACAGTTATCAAGTTTATTTTCTTTGGCATAAATACTAGCCAATACATTTATAATTTTATTGGTAGTTTTAATTGTAGAAAGTAACCCTGAATTCAAAAAATAATCTTTAAAAACATCTAAAGTATAAGTTTCTTTTAAAATTACATTTAAGGGTGATACTTCTACCAAATAACTACTCGAATTAGTTGCTGGAGCGTACATACCTCCATCATTACT
>NZ_JBFLKT010000384.1:0-4767 GCF_040883305.1 Lutibacter sp. | reverse complement strand
TTTTCACGGTTTTTACAATTTTTTCAGCAGATTTATCTACTAAATTGTAATCGTACGATTTTAACTTTATTCTAATTTTTTGACTCATCGTTTATAATTTAGAGATTAACCCTTTGCTTTTGCTATAACTTCTTCCGAAACGTTAGAAGGACATTGTTCATAATGTGAAAACTCCATAGAAGATGATGCTCTACCAGATGATAATGTTCTTAATGTAGTAACATAACCAAACATTTCTGATAATGGAACTGTTGCTTTTACAACTTTCGCTCCAGATCTATCGTCCATAGCATTTACCTGACCTCTTCTTCTATTTAAATCTCCTACAATATCTCCCATATTTTCTTCAGGAGTTACTACAGCTATTTTCATAATAGGTTCAAGTATCACAGCTTTTGCAGCTTTTGCAGCAGCTTTATATCCCATTTTTGCCGCTAACTCAAACGATAATTGATCTGAATCCACTGCGTGGAAAGAACCATCATATAAAGTAACTTTTAAGCTATCCATTTCAAATCCAGCTAAAGGACCATTTTTCATAGCTACCTTAAATCCTTTTTCAATTGAAGGAATAAACTCTTTAGGAACATTACCTCCTTTAATATTATTTTCAAATATCAATCCGGTTTCACCATCAGCTACAGGCTCCATAATAAATTTAATATCTGCAAATTTACCACGTCCACCCGACTGTTTTTTATAAACTTCACGGTGATCTGCTTTCGCTGTAATAGCTTCTTTATATTCTACTTGAGGTTGCCCTTCGTTCACCTCAACTTTAAACTCACGTTTTAAACGATCTACAATAATTTCTAAATGTAATTCACCCATTCCAGAAATAATTGTTTGTCCAGAAGCTTCATCTGTTTTTACAGTAAATGTAGGATCCTCTTCAGCTAATTTACTTAAAGCCATACCTAATTTATCAACATCTGCTTTTGTTTTAGGCTCAACTGCAATACCGATTACTGGATCAGGAAAATCCATAGACTCTAATACAATAGGATGTTTTTCATCACACATTGTATCACCAGTTTTGATATCTTTAAATCCAACACCTGCACCAATATCACCTGCTTCAATATAATCGATAGCATTTTGCTTGTTTGAGTGCATTTGGTAAATACGTGAAATACGTTCTTTTTTACCTGATCTGCTATTATATATATAAGAACCAGCGTCTAAACGTCCAGAATAAGCTCTAAAAAATGCTAAACGACCAACATAAGGGTCAGTTGCTATTTTAAATGCTAAAGCAGCAAATGGTTCTTTTACACTTGGTTTACGAATTTCTTCCAATTCAGTATTTGGATTAACACCCACCACACCTTCTTTATCTATTGGTGCTGGTAAATATCTACAAACAGCATCTAATAAGAATTGTACACCCTTATTTTTAAACGCTGAACCACAAATCATTGGAATAATAGACATATCCATTACCGCAGCACGAAGGGCAGCATGCACTTCATCTTCAGTTATAGAATCTTCATCTTCCATATATTTTTCCAAAAGACTTTCATCATAAGCAGCAACTTCTTCAATAAGTTTACCTCTTAATTCTTTTGCTTCTTCTTTTAAATCTTCTGGAATTTCAACAATATCAAAAGTAGATCCTAGTGTTTCATCATGCCAAATGATTGCACGATTCTTAACTAAATCAACTACACCTTTAAAATTTTCTTCATCACCAATATTCATAACGATAGGAACTGCATTAGAGCCTAACATTTCTTTAACTTGCTGACAAACTCCTAAAAAGTTAGAACCTTGACGGTCCATTTTATTTACGAATCCAATTCTTGGTACTTTATAGTTATCTGCTAATCTCCAGTTAGTTTCAGATTGTGGCTCAACACCATCTACTGCACTAAAAAGAAAAACTAAACCATCTAAAACACGTAATGAACGATTTACTTCAACCGTAAAATCAACGTGACCTGGAGTATCAATTATATTAAAGTGATATCCTTTAGCATCTTTAGTTGGTTCCCCATTTTCTCTTGGAAACACCCATTCACAAGTAGTAGCAGCAGAAGTAATTGTAATACCTCTTTCTTGCTCTTGCTCCATCCAGTCCATTGTAGCTGCACCATCATGTACTTCTCCAATTTTGTGAGAAACTCCTGTATAATAAAGAATTCGCTCTGTACAGGTAGTTTTACCTGCATCAATATGAGCTGCAATTCCAATATTTCTTGTATATTTTAAATCTCTTGCCATCTTCTATTTATTAAAATCTAAGGTGAGAGAATGCTTTATTAGCATCGGCCATTTTATGAACGTCCATTCTTTTCTTAACAGCAGCACCTTCTTCTTTTGCAGCAGCTAATACTTCAGCAGCTAAACGCTGAGCCATAGATTTTTCATTTCTTTTTCTTGAATAAGAAATTAACCATTTAATTGCCATAGACACTTTTCTATCTGGTCTAATTTGCATTGGAATTTGAAATGTTGCACCACCAACACGACGGCTACGCACTTCAACTTGAGGCATTACATTACTTAATGCGTCTTTCCACAATTCTAATGATGTTTTCTCTTCGTCTTGTTTCTTTTGTTCTACGATATCTAAAGCATCGTAAAAAACTTTAAAAGCTACAGATTTTTTACCATCCCACATTAAGTTATTTACAAAACGCGTAACTAACTGATCGTTAAATTTAGGATCTGGTAAAAGAACTCTTTTTTTCGCCTTTCTTTTTCTCATGTCTTTACATTAAAGTTTTTAAATTACTTTTTAGGTGCTTTTGTACCGTATTTAGAGCGACGTTGTGTTCTTCCATCAACACCTGCAGTATCTAATGCTCCACGCACTATATGATACCTAACTCCTGGTAAATCTTTAACCCTTCCACCTCTAACTAATACTATCGAGTGCTCTTGTAAATTATGTCCTTCTCCTGGGATGTAAGCATTTACTTCATTACCATTTGTTAACCTTACCCTTGCAACTTTACGCATTGCTGAATTTGGTTTTTTAGGCGTTGTAGTGTAAACACGTGTACATACTCCTCTACGTTGAGGACATGAATTTAAAGCAGCCGATTTACTCTTCTTAGTTATTTTGGTTCTTCCTTTTCGTACTAATTGCGAAATTGTTGGCATACTAAAATCTTGTTATTAATTGTTTTTAAATCTCCTAGGTTATTTCTAAGAGTGCGCAAATGTACAAATAATTTCTTGTTAATCAAATATGTAAATATTTTATTTTTACAATTTGTTTTTCACAATATATATAATGTATATTCACACTATAATTTTGAATGATTTGAAACCCAATTTTAAGCTTCTTTTTGTAATCGTTTTTTTTACTATTTCCTCAATAAATAGTTACTCTCAAAGTTTTGAGTTAAAAATTTATTCAAAAGACAGTGCCGATAAACCTATTATAGATGCAATTGATTATAAAAAGTATCATTTAAACAAAAAATCCATTCTTAAAGAAATAGATTCCATTGCTTTATATTTTTCAACCAAAGGTTTTATAAATAACCAATATATTTTGGAAGAAAAGGACTCTTTAATAATGTGTGACTTTTCACTTAATAAAAGAATAAACATAATACGAGTTTACTATAATGACATTAATTTAAAACCCGAATTACTTAAAAGACTTTCTATTAATTTTAACAATCAGTATTTTGAAACTTCACCAACAACAATTCAAGATAAACTTACCACAATTACCAAACATTATGAAAAACAGGGATTTACTTTTGTAAAAGCATCGTTGAAAGATTTAAATTTAAAAAATAGTGTAATTGAAGCCACACTTAATCTAGATGCCACTGCTAAAAGAACAATAGACACCATTATAATTAGAGATTATGATAAATTTCCTGAAAAATATTTGAAGCATTATTTAGAAATAAAAAAGAATACCGTTTTTAACAATAACTTTCTTACTAGAATACAAGCACAAATTAACACCATACCTTTTGTTTCGCAAATAAAAAACCCAGAGGTTTTATTTACAAAAGACTCCACTGCTCTATACCTGTATCTCAGCAAACAAAACATTAATCAATTTGAAGGTGTAATTGGCTTTTCCAATTCAAAAAACAATTCATTAACTATTAATGGGTTTTTAAACTTAAATCTTAATAATATATTTGATATAGGAGAGCAAATTGACATCAACTGGAAAAACAATGGTGATAAGAATACTTCACTGAAAATAAATTTAAATACACCATATATATTAAAAAGTAAATTTAGTCTAAATGGAAGTTTTAATATTTATAGAAAAGATACCATCTATAATAGTCTAAATACACAAATTGCGTTAATTTACAGTCTCGACAGAAACCATTCAATAAAAAGTATTGCTAACCATGAGAATTCTACCATTTTGGGAAGCGCAAATATTAACGGAATTGAATCATATACAAAAAAACTTTACGGAATCTCATATTTATACCAGCCACAGGCTTTTTTATTAAAAAATAAGTTATTAATAGAACTAAACTATTTAATTGGAACTAGAAACACATCAGTAACCAAAAGAAACCAATCTAAAGGGTTGGCAATTGTTAATTATTTATGGAATTTAAATAGTAAAAATCAAATTTTTATAAAAAATACAACAGAAATTCTTAATACTTCGAAAATTTTTGAAAATGAACTATTCTTAATAGGAGGAATAAACTCCATTAGAGGTTTTGACGACCAAAGTATATTAACATCAAATTATAATTTAACTAATTTGGAATATATTTTTTATACAACTAAAACAAATTATCTATACACTATTTCCGATTTCGG
>NZ_JBFLKT010000042.1:0-12270 GCF_040883305.1 Lutibacter sp. | reverse complement strand
CCTCTAAAAGGTCCAATATTACGATATTCAATAGATTTGTAATATTCTTCACTAAATTTGGATACTATTTTTTGTGCGTTAACTTTGTGGGCTGTAATAAAAATAAAACAGCTTACTAGTAAAAAGTATTTTTTCATGATGTTTGGTTGAATTGTTAGAATTTTATCTAAATAGTAAATCTATAAAAAATATTTTATTAAAAAGTATAATTAGCACTTATGGAATTGTTAAAAATTAATAAAATAAGTAAAACCGTAAAAGGAACTATCCAAATTACGGGTTCAAAGAGTGAAACAAATCGGTTATTGGTTTTACAACAGTTTTATCCAAATTTAGAAATTAAAAATATTTCAAATTCTGATGATTCTAAACTAATGCAAAAAGCATTGGCAAGCACTTCAAAAGAAATAAACATTGGTCATGCTGGCACAGCAATGCGTTTTTTAACATCTTATTTTTCGGTAAAAGAAAATGCTGAAATTATATTAACGGGTTCGCATAGAATGAAAAACAGGCCTATTAAAATTTTAGTAGATGCTTTAACAGAATTAGGAGCCAGTATTGAATATGTTGAAGAAGAAGGATTTCCACCTTTAAAAATTTTAGGGAAAAAATTGACTAAAAATTTTGTCGAAATTGAAGGAAATGTTAGCAGTCAGTATATTTCTTCATTATTATTAATTGCACCAACCTTAAAAAACGGCTTACAATTAAAATTTAAAGGTGAAGTTACTTCGATTCCATATATTAAAATGACCTTGCAATTATTAGCTGCATTAGGTGTTCAATATTCTTGGGAAAACAATGTAATTTCAATTCAACCAAAACCAACAATTGAGAACAAAAGCATAGTTGTAGAATCCGATTGGAGTTCGGCTTCTTATTATTATAGTTTATGCGCTTTAAGTCCGAATTCTGAAATAACATTGTCTTCCTACAAAAAAAACAGCTTACAAGGTGATTCAGTTTTAGCTGAAATTTATAAGAATTTAGGTGTAGTAACACATTTTGAAGGAAATTCAATACTTTTAAAAAACACAAAAGCCTTAGACTTTAGACTTTTAACTCTAGACTTAATTGGAGCCCCAGACATTGCGCAAACTATTGCAGTTACTTGTTTTGGATTGGGTATTGAATGTTATTTAACAGGTTTACACACATTAAAAATTAAAGAAACCGATAGGTTAGTGGCTTTAAAAACTGAAATTGAAAAATTAGGAGGGAAGGTTGAAATAACTAACGAAACATTACATTTACAAGTTTCAACCAAAATTAAAGAAAATATTTCTGTA
Source organism: Lutibacter sp. (assembly GCF_040883305.1). Taxonomy (GTDB): domain Bacteria; phylum Bacteroidota; class Bacteroidia; order Flavobacteriales; family Flavobacteriaceae; genus Lutibacter. The sequence goes on along the minus strand of NZ_JBFLKT010000042.1, from coordinate 10,978 downwards.
TCAACATACGATGATCATAGAATGGCAATGGCCTTTGCACCTTTGGCTTTAAAGGTCCCTTTGCAAATTGAAGATCCAAATGTAGTATCAAAATCGTACCCAACTTTTTGGGAAGATTTTAAAAAAGTTACAATTACAATTGATAATAATAGGTAAATTATTTTATAGATTCAGAAACCATATTTTAAAATTTTAACGCTGTAATTCACCCTAAGACGCTCAACTTTTTAACCTTCAAACCTTTAAACTTTTAAATTTTATTGCAAATCACTTGACAACGCCTATGCCGATGTTGTATATTTGCGCTCACTTAATCAAAAGCGAATAAAATTGGTTGCTCAAAATTTCTAAATTTGAGAACTATTTTTAACTATTTGTAATACTAAAAATCCTAAAAGCCACATATGAAATTATCACATTTTAAATTTGAATTACCAGAAGATTTATTAGCTGAATATCCTGCAGAGCACAGAGATGAATCACGTTTAATGGTATTGAATAGAAAAGAAAAAACAATTGAGCACAAACAATTTAAAGATTTAATCAATTATTTTGATGAAGGAGATTTAATGGTTTTAAATAACACAAAAGTTTTTCCTGCCCGTATGTATGGCGAAAAAGAAAAAACGGGTGCTAGAATTGAAGTGTTTTTATTAAGAGAATTAAATGCAGAAAGCAGGTTGTGGGATGTTTTAGTAGATCCAGCAAGAAAAATAAGAATTGGTAACAAATTATTTTTTGGTGATGACGAAAGTTTAGTTGCAGAAGTTATAGATAATACAACTTCAAGAGGGAGAACTTTACGTTTTTTATATGATGGTTCTTACGAAGAATTTAGAAAAAAATTGGAAGAATTAGGAGAAACTCCACTTCCAAAGTATATTAAAAGAGAAGTTAATGAAGATGATGAGGAACGTTACCAAACAATTTATGCCAAGCACGAAGGTGCAGTTGCTGCTCCAACCGCAGGTTTACACTTTTCTAAACATTTAATGAAACGTTTAGAAATTAAAGGTGTAGATTTTGCAGAAGTTACTTTGCACGTTGGTCTAGGTACTTTTAGTGCTGTTGAAGTTGAAGATTTATCGAAGCATAAAATGGATTCTGAGCAAGCAATTATATCAGATGAAACGGTTGAAATTGTGAATAACGCTATAGATACTAAAAGAAGGGTTTGCGCAGTTGGAACAACAGTTATGAGAACAATGGAGAGTTCGGTATCTTCAAATAATCATTTAAATTCTTTTAACGGATGGACTAATAAATTTATCTTCCCTCCTTATGAATTTAGCATTGCAAATTGTATGATTACTAATTTCCATACTCCAAAATCTACTTTAATGATGATGGCTGCTGCTTTTGCTGGATACGATTTTTTAATGGAAGCCTATGAAGAAGCTGTAAAAGAAGGTTATAAATTTTACTCGTATGGAGATGCGATGTTGATTATATAAATAATATTATTTTTAAAAGTTATAATTGTCTAAAAAGTTTATGTTCTTCAACCTGAAATAATTTCAGAATGACAAGATATATTCTTTTTAGACAATTTATTTTCTAAACTTAAACCATAAATGAGTACAAAAAAAGACATACGAGCATTAACCAAAACCGAATTGCGAGATTTTTTCGTTACAAATGGAGATAAGGCGTTTAGAGGAAATCAGGTTTATGAATGGTTGTGGAGTAAAAGTGCGCATTCTTTTGATGATATGACAAATATTTCAAAAGAAACACGTCAAATGCTTGAAACTCATTTTGTAATAAACCATATTAAGGTTGATGATATGCAACGCAGTTCCGATGGAACTGTGAAAAATGCAGTGCGTTTGCATGATGGTTTGGTGGTAGAATCTGTTTTAATTCCTACAGGAAGTAGAACAACTGCCTGTGTATCTAGTCAGGTGGGTTGTAGTTTAGATTGTAGTTTTTGTGCAACTGCACGTTTAAAGAAAATGCGTAATTTAAATCCAGATGAAATTTTTGATCAGGTTGCTGCAATAAATCAAGAAAGTTTATTGTATTACAATCATAAGCTATCAAATATTGTTTTTATGGGAATGGGAGAACCTTTAATGAATTACAACAACGTACTTAAATCTATAGAGAAAATTACTTCAGAAGAAGGTTTAGGAATGTCTCCAAAACGGATTACGGTTTCTACTTCTGGAGTTCCAAAAATGATAAAAAAATTAGCAGATGATGATGTTAAATTTAATTTAGCTGTTTCGTTACACTCTGCAATTGATGAGGTTAGGTCAAAAATAATGCCCTTTAGTAAAGCATTTCCTTTAAAAGATTTAAAAGAGTCTTTAGAATATTGGTATACAAAGACGAACAGCAGGGTAACTTATGAATATATTGTTTGGGAAGGAATTAATGATTCAAAAGAAGCAATACATGCATTGGTTAAATTTTGTAAATATGTGCCGTGCAAAGTCAATCTGATAGAATATAACCCAATTGATGATGGAGACTTTCAACAAGCAAGACCTCAAGCCATAGACGATTATATTAGTATTTTAGAAATGAATGATATAATTGTAAATGTAAGACGAAGTAGGGGAAAAGATATAGATGCTGCTTGTGGTCAATTAGCAAATAAGAAAAGCTAGATTAAAAATAATGTCATTTTAAATTAATGATATTGTGATATAAGAACAAAAAAAATCGAGGTTTATAGCCTCGATTTTTTTGTTTTATAGAATTTGAAATTATTAATTTCTCTTTAATTTCTTTTTAACTTCAACTTCTTGGTAAGCTTCAATTATATCTCCAACTTCAATGTTATTGAAATTCTTTAACTGAATACCACAATCATATCCTTTGGCAACTTCTTTAGCGTCATCTTTAAATCGTTTTAAAGAAGTTAATTCACCTGAATGAATTACAACACTATCTCTAATAATTCTAATTTTAGAGTTTCTAAAGATTTTCCCGCTAGTTACCATACAACCTGCAATATTACCAACTTTAGAAATTTTATAAACTTCTCTAATTTCAACATTACCTGTAACTTCTTCTTTAATTTCAGCAGACAACATTCCTTCCATTGCATCACGAAGATCGTTAATAGCGTCGTAAATAATAGAGTATGTTCTTACGTCAATTTCTTCATTATCAGCTAACATTCTGGCATTTCCAGAAGGTCTTACGTTAAATCCAACAATAATTGCATCGGATGCAGAAGCTAATAATACATCAGATTCTGTAATTGCACCAACACCTTTATGAATAATATTTACTTGAATTTCATCCGTAGATAGTTTTTGGAATGAATCGGTTAAGGCTTCTACAGAACCGTCAACATCACCTTTTAATATAATGTTCAATTCTTTAAAGTCACCTAATGCAATTCTTCTTCCAATTTCATCTAAAGTAATATGACGTTGTGTTCTAACAGATTGCTCACGTTGTAATTGAGAACGTTTTGTAGCAAGTTGTTTAGCTTCTTTTTCATCTTCAAAAACGTGAAATCTATCACCTGCTTGAGGAGCTCCATCTAATCCTAAAATAGATACAGGAGTAGAAGGGCCTGCATTTTCCATATTATTTCCACGCTCATCAAACATCGCTTTTATTTTTCCGCTATGTTTACCAGCCAACATATAATCTCCAATTTTTAAAGTACCTTCCTGTACTAAAATAGTTGAAACATATCCTCTACCTTTATCTAATAATGCTTCAACTACAGTTCCAACAGCATTTTTATTTGGATTTGCTTTTAAATCTAACATTTCAGCCTCTAGAATTACTTTTTCAAGTAAATCATCTACACCTAACCCTGTTTTAGCAGAAATATCGTGTGATTGTATTTTCCCACCCCAATCTTCAACTAACAAATTCATTTGAGAAAGTTGTTCTTTTATTTTTTCTGGATTTGAAGTAGGTTTATCAATTTTATTTATTGCAAAAATAATTGGCACACCAGCAGCTTGTGCGTGGCTAATGGCTTCTTTAGTTTGAGGCATAACATCATCATCAGCTGCAACAACAATAATTACAATATCTGCAACTTGTCCACCACGTGCACGCATCGCTGTAAAGGCTTCGTGACCAGGAGTATCTAAAAATGCGATTTTGTGTCCGCTTTTTAGTTGCACTCCATAAGCGCCAATGTGTTGGGTAATTCCACCAGATTCTCCGGCAATTACGTTTTCTTCACGAATATAATCTAATAAAGATGTTTTACCGTGATCTACGTGTCCCATTACTGTAATAACAGGTGCTCTATTTTCTAATTCCTCTGCAGTATCTTGATGTTCTTCAATAGATTCTTCAACTTCTGCACCAATAAAATCAACTGTGTAGTCAAATTCTTCAGCAACAATTGTTAATGTTTCTGCATCTAAACGTTGGTTCATAGTTACCATCATTCCCAGGGACATACAAGTAGAAATAATGTTTGTAACTGGTATGTTCATCATTGTTGCAATTTCACTAACTGTAACAAATTCAGTAACTTTAAGAACTTTACTTTCTGCTGCTTGTAATTCTTGATCTATTTCTGTTTGTTGACGGTGTTGGTCTCTTTTATCACGTCTGTATTTTGCTCCTTTTCCTTTTTTAGATTTACCTTGAAGCTTTTCTAAAGTTTCTCTTACTTGTTTTTGAACTTCAGCTTCAGATGGTTCTTCTTTTACAATAGGTTTTCTAGGACCACCTCTTAATGGACCTCTTTGGTTTGCACCTCGAGCTTGTGGTGCGCCTCCAGGTCTTCTAGCTCCTCCTTGAACAGGTGCTTTTTTAACAATTCTACGACGTTTCTTTTTATTTGCATCAGCAGCTTTTTCTTTTTTCGCTGCTGGTTCAGGTTTTTTCTTTTTAGGTTTTTCAAATTGTTTTAAATCAATTGTTTTACCTGTTATTTTTGGTCCTGATAATTTTTTATATTGAGTTTCAATTGTTTGGGGTGTAGCAGGTTCTGAAGATTCTGTAGTTTCCAAAGGTTTTTTATCCTCTTTTACAGGTTTTTCTTCTTTTTTTACAACTGGCTCAACAATCTTTGGTTTTACTATTTTAGAGACCTCTTTTTTAACTGCTGACTCTTGTGAAGCCTTAGGAGCAACCTCTTTCTCAACCTTTTTAGGAGTATCTTTCGGTGCTTCTGTTTTTGGCACTTCTTGTTTTGCTTCAACTTTTGGAGTTTCAGCAATAACTTCTTTAACAGCTTCAGGTTTTTTAGGTGCTTCTTCTTTAACCTCTTCAACAACTGGTTTAGGAACTTCAACCTTAGGAGTACTCGGTTCCTCCTTTTTAGGTTCAATATCTATTTTTCCAACTGTTTTAAATTCTAATTTTTCAGCTTTGGCTTTTACAACAACTTTTTTGGCTTCTTCTTCAAGACGTTGTTTTTCCATTTTTTCTTCAAGAGCTACTCTTAGGGCTTCTTTTTCCTTTCTTTTTTCTTCACTTACCTCTTTAGAAGCTGCCTTTTTGTTTCTATCAGTCTGAAAACCATCTAGTAATACATTGTACTCTTCATTAGATATTTTTGTAGTCGGTCGTGCCTCAATTTCAAATCCATGATTTGTTAAGTGCTCAACGGCTCTATCTAACGAAATGTTTAATTCGCGTAATACTTTGTTCAGTCTCAATGTTTTGTTGTCAGCCATATAATTTATTTTTAGCCTATTTGTTGTTGAAAATTTAAAGATTAGTCTTCAAATTCTTCTTTTAATATTTTTTGAACCTCTAAAATAGTTTCCTCTTCTAAATCAGTTCTTTTTAAAAGTTCAGCTACATCTTTTTCAAGTACACTGCGTGCTGTATCTAAACCTATTTTTTTGAATTCTTGAATTACCCAAGCTTCTATTTCATCTGAGAATTCTGTTAATTCAACATCGTCTTCAGCTTCAACACCTTCGCGTTGAACGTCTAATTCGTAGCCAGTTAGTTGTGATGCTAAACGGATATTTACTCCATTTTTACCAATTGCTTTTGAAACTTCTTCTGGTAATAAAAATACATCAACTCTTCCTTTTTTGCCATCTTCTCTACCTTCTTCCTCATGAATTTTCATAGAAACAACTTTGGCAGGACTTAAAGCTCTGGCAATAAATAATTGTGTATTTTTTGTAAAGTTAATTACATCAATATTTTCGTTTCCTAATTCACGTACAATTCCGTGAATACGAGAACCTTTCATACCAACACAAGCTCCAACTGGGTCAATTCTATCATCATAAGAATCTACTGCAACTTTTGCTTTTTCACCTGGTATTCTTGCAACACCTTCAATAGTTATTAAACCGTCAAATACTTCAGGAATTTCTTGTTCAAATAATTTTTCTAAGAATTGAGGCGATGTTCTTGATAAAATAATAACTGGTTTGTTACCACGTAATTCTACAGTTTTTATAATTCCACGAACCGATTCTCCTTTTCTAAAATAATCTGAACGGATTTGCTCACTTTTAGGTAAAACAATTTCGTTTCCATCATCATCTAACAGGATTATTGCGTTGTGTCTAATATGATGCACTTCAGCACTATAAATATCTCCTTCTAATTCTTTAAAATGTTTAAAGGTGTTAGTACTATCGTGCTCATGAATTTTTGAAATAAGATTTTGACGCAATGCTAAAATTGCTCTTCTTCCTAAATCAATTAGTTTTACTTCTTCAGAAACATCTTCCCCAATTTCAAAATCTGGTTCAATTTTTCTTGCTTCTGAAAGTTCAATTTCTTCATTATCATCTTCAGACATTCCGTCTGCTACAACGACTCTGTTTCTCCAAATTTCTAAATCTCCCTTATCTGGATTTATAATAATATCAAAGTTATCATCAGACCCGAATTTTCTTTTTAAAGCTGCTCTAAATACTTCTTCAAGTATTGACATTAGCGTAACTCTATCAATATTTTTATCTCCTTTAAACTCTGAAAATGACTCAATTAATGCTATATTTTCCATGCATTCATTTAATTAAAATATTACTTTCACTTTTGCTTCTAAAATATCCACAAATGGTATTATTGCTTTTTTTACAACTGTAATTTTACCTTTACCTATTGGTTTTGGTTCCCGTACTTTCCACTCTAACGCTATATCTTCTTCATTTACGTTTATAAGTTTTCCTTCAACATTAGAATTGTTAGTTAACTTAACTTGCAGGATACGATTAATATTTTTTAAATATTGTCGTTTTACTTTTAGAGGATTTGCGATATCAGGCGATGTTACTTCTAAAGAGAAATCTTCTTCCTCTCTATCTAAATTATGTTCAACGGCTCTGCTAATTCTTATGCATTCAGTTAAAGCAATGCCGCTATCTCCATCTACCTCAACGTAAATTTTATTGTCGGGTAAAAATTTTAGATCAATTAAAAATAACGCAGGGTTTTCTTTTAGTGCTTGATCTACTAAATCTATAATTTTAGTTTTATCCATTTTTTTATAAAAAGAGGGGACTTTACGTCCCCTCCAATCCTCTATTCTGTAATAATTCGGTGCAAATATACTAACAATTTTTTAATTATAAAAAATGATTTTTTTTTTAATTTAAAATTCATAACTTTACCTTAAAGCATAACATTTTAGAACACATATTTTATGAAAAGTATATTAGTACCAGTTGATTTTTCGATACAAGCCCAATATGCAGCGAAAGTTGCAGCTACAATAGCTAAAAAAACGAATTCAAAAATATTTTTATTGCATATGCTTGAACTACCTTCTGGAATTATTGATCCGTCAAGTTTTGGTACTTCAAATAATACTCCCACGTCATTGTTGTTTTTAAAACGAGCTCATGAAAAATTTGAGGAATTTAAAAAACTTCCGTTTTTAGAAGGGATAGAGTTAGAAGATTCTGTAAATTTTCATAAAGCTTATGAAGGTATTTTAGCTGAAAGTAAAAAAAATGAAGTTGATTTAATTGTAATGGGATCTCAAGGCGCATCAGGTCTTGAGGAAATTTTAGTTGGTAGTAATACTGAAAAAGTTGTAAGAAATTCTGATATACCTGTGTTGGTTGTAAAAAAGGATATTGAAAATTTTAAAATTGAAAATATTGTTTTTGCTTCTAATTTTAAAATTGAAAATAGCTCTGCTTTTCAAAAAATATTAAATTTCACACTCTTGTTTAATGCAAAATTGCATTTACTTAAAATTAATACAATTCATAATTTTGAAACTACAAAAGAATCGAGTGATGCAATAAGAAGTTTTATTGATGGATTTGATTTAGGCGATTTTACCTTAAATATTTATAATGATATTTCTGTAGAGTCTGGCGTTCTTAATTTTTCTAAATTAATTGATGCAGATGTTATAGTGCTTAATACTCATGGTCGTAGAGGATTAGCGCATTTGTTTAATGGAAGTATTGGGGAAGATTTAGCAAACCATGCTAAATTACCAGTAGTTACTTTTAAACTTTAAAACGAATATTTTTTATTTTAAATCTTTTGGGATTTTACAAACAGGAATAGCAACCATTTTATGTTTATTAGCCTTATTTCTTTGAGAATAGATAGTGAAAACTTCTTTTTCTCTGCCTAAAAAGTCGTTACCGGTTTTTCCAATTTCAGCTTGACTCATTGCCCATTCTAATTCATCATAACTTGCTCCAATTTGATCTTCATCGGTTCTGCTATCACCAAATAAGCCATCGGTTGGTGCCGCTTTTTGAATACTTTTAGGGATTTCTAAGAATTTTGCAATTTCATAAACTTCAGATTTCATTAAATCTGCGATAGGACTTAAATCTACACCGCCATCTCCATATTTTGTAAAAAAACCAACTCCAAAATCTTCAACTTTATTTCCAGTTCCAGCAACTAAATATCCGTAAAGTCCTGCAAAATAATATAAAGTTGTCATACGCAATCTGGCGCGGGTATTTGCTAAAGACATATTTACGGTCGCTTCATTATCTGTAGTTGGAACTACCAATTTAAATTTTTCAAAGGTTTCAGTTAAATTAACTTCGGTTGAATTTACGTTTTTAAACTTCTTTTTTAAATCTAAAATATGCTCTTTACCTCTTGTAACCTGGTTTTCTCCTTGGTGAATTGGCATTTCAATACAAAGAACAGGAAATCCGGTTTTTGCACAAAGCACTGAAGTTACAGCAGAATCTATTCCTCCAGAAATACCAATTACAAATCCATTTACCTTTGCATTAGTTGCATATTCTTTTAACCAGTTAACAATATGTTCAACAACTTTTTCTGTATTCATAATTAAACTTTTTTAGTAATTTTAGCGTTTTAAAGAAAGAAGTGTAAATATAGAAATTAATGAACAAAATTATAATACTATTACTAGTTTTATCGGTAAGTTTTTCTTGTAAAAAAGAATTGAAAAGTAATATTGATGTCTCAAACATTGAAATTAATGTTGAAGTTGATCGATTTGAACAAATTTTTTTTAATTCAACTTCTGAAACTTTACCAGCGTTAAAAAACCAATATCCTTATTTATTTCCTAAACATAATTCGGATAGTATTTGGCTAGAAAAAATTAATAATGTAGATGAAATTGAACTTTTTAAAACATCTCAAGAAGTTTTTGGTGATTTTACTGAGCAAACATCGGAAATTGAAGATTTATTTAAACATATAAAATACTATCATAAAAATTTTAAAGAACCTAAAATAATTACCTTAATTACAGATTTAGATTATGAAAGTAAGGTTATATATGCTGATAGTTTATTATTTGTTGCATTAGATTTGTATTTAGGCAAGGAACAACCTATTTATTTAGATTTTCCATCATATATTTCTCAAAATTTTGACAAATCACAATTGGTAGTTGATATAGCAAATGAGATTGGTAAAAAATATTTTACTTCAAGTAAAAAGAGACAATTTTTAGATATTATTATTGATGAAGGTAAAAGAATTTATTTAACAGAAAGTTATTTGCCGAATCATTCAAAACCTAGTTTAATTGGTTATACCCCAGAAGAGTTTGATTGGGTTGCAGCTAACGAATCTCAAATTTGGAAGTTTTTTATAGAAAATGAATTGCTTTATAGTTCAGACCCTAATTTGCGAACACGTTTTATTGATAAAGCACCATTTTCAAAATTTTTTATTGAAATTGATAAGGAATCACCAGGACGCGTTGGTGCGTGGTTAGGTTGGCAAATTGTAACGTCTTATATGAATAATAATAATGTAACTTTGCAACAACTTTTGGAAACAAATGCAGACGCAATATTTAATAAATCTAAATATAAACCAAAGAAATAATGGCAGTAGCACATACATCAAAAATAGAATTTACAGTTGGATTAGACGAAAATAAAGTTCCAGAAAAATTACATTGGAGTGCCGAAGAAGGTGGAATTTCTAATGAAGAAGCAAAAGCTTTAATGATTTCTGTATGGGATTCAAAAACAAAAGAGACTTTAAAAATGGATTTATGGACAAAAGACATGCCGGTTGATGAAATGAAACAGTTTTTCCATCAAACCTTAGTTTCTATGGCTGATACTTTTGAAAGTGCAACAAGTGATGAAAAAATGACAGCAACTATGCGCGATTTTTGTGATTATTTTGCTGAAAAATTAGAGTTAAAAAAATAGGGAGAAGTCTAAAGTTTGAAAAGTTTTAAGAGAAGAGTTTTGGACAGCTCTGTTTCATAAGGTGTCTGGTGGCTGAGCGGGGTCGAAGCCTTTTAATAGAATTCATTTCAACTCCATTCAATAACCATTTAAATCTGACTTAACAACAAAATTGTTCGTTTAGCATTAACTGTCAACTGATTCAACCGCAGTTTTTTATACTCTTCAATACAGCATAATAATCATCGGGATTATTTAGAAAATCTTTATCGGAAACATCAATAATTAAAGTGTTTAAAGTTTCTTCGGTTTTAATAAAAGTGCTGTATCCTTTATGTATTTTATCTAAATATTCTGGAGCAATATTCTGCTCATAATCTCTACCACGGTTTTTAATGTTTTCCAATAAGCGAGGTGTGTTTTGATATAAATAAATATACAAATCTGGTTTAGTAATT
>NZ_JBFLKT010000383.1:0-8394 GCF_040883305.1 Lutibacter sp. | reverse complement strand
TTTGACAACTCGCAAATCACTCCTAATTTGATAGCATCTGATTATTATTCTATGAAATTAGATATGATTATTCAATTTTTAGAATCTAAAAACACTTAGTCTAATGCAAACAAAAGTTAATAGAAAGAACATCATATTCAGTCCAAATTCCAGTCGAATAATTGCTCGCTTTAATTATTCTGGTGATGAAAAAAGTAAAGGAATTATTCTAAAAATTCTTGAACTATCAGAAGAGCAAGCAAAAGAAGAATTAGTAAAAATACTTAGAGGTTATTCTAAGCGTCATAGAAATATTTCAGCAACATTTGAACATAATTTCAATAAGTTATCCCATATTTTAAAGGAACTAAATCTCAATCCAAATAATATTAGCAATGTGATGAAAACACTCATTGGTTCTTATTTTACAAAAGAATATTCCATTGAATCGGCTGCGTTTTTTAACCCATCTATGGTTGAAGATCCAGATCAAAGCGTGGTTCAAAAGGGAGAAAAAAGAGTAATTTTAAGCTTTAGAGCTACTGGAGAAGGACATATTTCTTCTATTGTATTTAGAGGTGGTACACTTGACGAAGAATGTAATTTATATGTTAAAGAACCAGGTAAAATGATTAATGAGGCAAAAATTATAAAAAGACACGCTTATAATAAAAAAGATTTCCTCTTGGCACTCTCTGAATTACATAAAGATGATAAGGACATTTCTTCCAAACTCTTTTCTAATCTTCCCGAAAATTTTTCATATGAAGAATTGGAGCGAGCTGTAAAAGAAGTAAAAAAAGAACTTAATTTGTGTTTATCGGGTAAAATACTTTGTGATGAAATTATGTGGTTAGCATCTTCTCACTATGAAATTATATTTTCATTGGATACTGATATTTCCGAAAGAGTTATTTTTCCTATTTCTGATAATGAAAAAAATGGAATTGAAGATGCGCGGTTTGTTAAATTTACTGATGATAATGGTGAAATAACATACTATGCTACCTATACTGCATATGATGGAATTACAATTTTACCTAAATTAATAATGACTAAAAACTTTTACCATTTTAAAATTACGCCTATAAATGGTAAAGTTGGAAGAAATAAAGGAATGGCATTATTTCCAAGAAAAATAAATGGCAAGTATGCAATGCTCTGCAGAATTGATGGGATAAATAACTATATCTCTTTTTCTAACGATTTAAATAGATGGAATGAGACCAAATTATTGCAAAAACCAAAATATCCTTGGGAATTTGTTCAGGTTGGAAACTGCGGTTCTCCCATTGAAACAAAAGATGGATGGCTTGTAATTACTCATGCGGTTGGTCAAATGAGAGAATATGTAATGGGTGCTTCATTATATGATTTAGAGCATCCTGAGAAAGAAATTGGGCGATTGAAAATGCCATTAATGATTCCAAATGAAATAGAAAGAGAAGGTTATGTACCTAATGTAATTTATTCTTGTGGCTCAATAGTTCATAATGGTAAACTTTGCATTCCGTATGCAATGTCAGACTATGCTTCTTCGTTTGCAACTGTAAATTTAGAAGAACTACTCTCCGAATTAAAAGGCAACAATAACTAAAGATTCATATCAATAATAATTCATAAAAAAAAATTTAATTCTGATAACAATCATATGCTAAAATGATGCTCATCATAAAATAATAACTATTCAGCTCTTAAATTTGTTGTATTAATTTAAAGTTCTTTGAAAAAAACACTTGAAAAATAGATTTACATTGTATTAAACAATCTGTAAATTATACTGAGGAGGTTTAGCTACTTTTTGATGGAAGTTGTAGTTTATGATTCTAATTTTTAGAAGTAAAAATTTTTTGAAAGATTATTTCAATATCACTAAGTTTCCAAAGTCTTTTCAGAAGGAAACAGGAAGTTTAGGCTTCCTGTTTCTAAAAAATAGATCTTCTTTTTTTAAAAATTACGAAGATTGAAAAGAAGGGTTAAGGTATTTAATAGTAACAAAAAACTAATTTCAGTTTTATTAAGTATAAGAATAACATAAGAAATTATGTAGTTATTATTAACATATTCAACCCTTCCGAAAACAGGAAGTTAAGGCTTCCTGTTTTTTTGTGTCCAATTACAAAAAACACCAAGATAAACTTCCCATTGTATTTAAATTTAATGAAAAAAATCATTTCTTAATTGCTTGAAATTGAGGAAAATCATTTCTTGAAATTGAAATTAGAAATAAATTTGAGTAATTAATAAGTTTAATTTAAAAACATACAATTATGTCACTAGTAAGATTTAGAAAAAGTCCGTTAGAAAATTTGCTCGCACCAGATTTTTTAGATTTTAACGTAGATAATCTGATAAATGATAGATTATGGTTAAAAAAAATGAATGAACCAGCTTTGAATATAAAAGAAACTAAAGATGAGTTCGAAATTGAATTGGCCGCTCCTGGTTACAACAAAAAAGATTTTGAAGTTACCATTGATGATGGTTGCTTAAATATTTCTGCAAAGAAAGAAGAAACTAAAGAAGAAAAAGATGAAAATTACACTCGCAAAGAATTTAGTTACGCTTCTTTTGAAAGATCTTTAAAATTACCTGATAGTATTGCCGACGAAAAAATAAAAGCTAAATACGACAATGGAATATTAAAATTCCGTCTAATTAAAAAAGAAGAAGCAAAAAAACAAAAACCAAGAGTAATTGAAATTTCGTAGTTTATTAAGAGGGAAATTATTGTAATATGAAAATGAAATAAAATGTCGAGGCTAAAAACCTCGATATTTTTTTATTCTGGTTACATTAAATCTAATTGAACTCCAATTGGGCAATGGTCTGATCCAAAAACATCTGAAAATATGCTAGCTTCTTTTATGCTGTTCTTTAAAATAACATCAACTAAAATATAATCTATACGCCAACCACTATTCTTAGCTCTTGCATTAAACCGATAATTCCAATAGGTATATGCAATTTTATCAGGATATAAATGCCTGAAAGAATCAACAAAACCGCTATTTAAAATATTGTTTATCCCATCAATTTCAACTTGTGTATATCCAGCTGTTTTGTTGTAATTTGCCTTATCATTCTTTAAATCAATTGCCTGATGAGCTACATTTAAATCTCCACAAATAAGTACTGATTTTTGTTTTTTCAAGTGCGTTATATAGTTCAAAAAAACTGAATCCCACTTTTTTCTATAATCAAGTCTTTTCAATTTTAGTCCCGAATTTGGCACATATACATTTATTAAAAAAAAATTGGGAAACTCAGCACAAATAACCCTTCCTTCCTGGTCTATTTTCATAAATTCCTTAGATCTTGTAACTAATAATGGTTTTATTCTACTTAATAAAGCAGTGCCGGAATACCCTTTTTTATCAGCTGAATTAGAAAAAATATCGAAATTTTTAAAAACTTGTAATAATTGAGTTGTTTGCTCATCTGTTGCTTTTATTTCTTGCAGGCATAAAATAGCTGGATTTTGTTTTAACACCCATTCGTAAAAGTTTTTTTTAGTAATTGCTCTAATCCCATTGATATTCCATGAAATAATATTCATGATTTTATTTTTAAACGTTCCATCAAGATTTCAATTCCTTTTCAAAAAAAACGAGACTGAAAAATAAATAAATTAAACAGTCTCGCTTTTTCAAATAATAGTGAAGTTATAAAATTACTTCAATCTCATTTTCAACTTTGTAAACACCAGGAGCTGCATAAGCTGTTTTTTTAGCCTCCTCTTTTTCAACATATGAGTGTACCTTTCCTTTTAATTTTACCGTATGACCATCAACATCAACTTTAATATTCTTGGCATCTAAATCCGCCAAACGTTCAAATGCCTTGGTTATTTTAGCTTTAATTTCGGTAGGTTTTATACTTTGTTTTAAAGTAATATTGTTTACTACTTTTTTCACTCCCAACAAAGTTTCAACCGATTTCAATGCTGCCTCTTTTTGGTAATACCATTTGAGTTCTCCAGACAAATAAACCCAACCATCGCGCACTTCAATTGTAACCTTATCTTCAGGCACAGATGAGTTCCATTTTAGAGCATCTACTGCTGCTTTGGCTATTTCTTTATCCGTTTTTTTGTATGCCGAGCCATATTTAACCTCAATATCATCAGCTACAGCTTTAACACCTTTTACATTTTTAACCGCTTTCTCAGCCGCTAATTTTTTAGAGTAACTATCAACAATTCCTGTTAATGTTACCACTCCATTTTCAACAATAACTCCAATTTGAGTCTCATCAATATCTGGTT
Organism: Lutibacter sp.; assembly: GCF_040883305.1. Taxonomy (GTDB): domain Bacteria; phylum Bacteroidota; class Bacteroidia; order Flavobacteriales; family Flavobacteriaceae; genus Lutibacter. The sequence goes on along the minus strand of NZ_JBFLKT010000383.1, from coordinate 4,148 downwards.
GCCACATTAATTCATCAAGAACATCTTCCTTAATTGCACTATCACTTTTCATAATAAAAAAATTTTAATTGAACATTATATTTTCTAATCGATGTAAAATTAACTACTATAAAAAAAAGAAAAAATGATGTGTATCAAGTCTTTCTTCTTTGTTCAAAAACAATCAATTAAAAATTAATTTTAATGATAATTACTCTAGCATAATGCCCTTAAAATACGTGCTATTTTAACCTTAACCCTGTTATTTCTTATAGATTAAATTTATCTAAAAAAATAAATATTAAACATGTTGAACTGATGACTATCATTTATTAAACCGTCTATTAGCGATACCTTAACCATTTAAACTGAAATTATTTAATGATACTTAAATGACTTTTTCTTCGCAAAAAATAATTCAAAAACCACATACTTTAACACCTGAAGAAGTTGTTAAACAATTAGAGAGTGATTCAACTTTGGGGCTAACTACCAAACAAGTGAAAACTCGAATTGAAATTTTTGGCAAAAACAAATTACCCGAAGAAAAGTCGAAAAATACGCTTACCATCCTTTTTGAACAGCTTTTAAACCCAATTATTTACATATTACTTATCGCTGTATTCTTAGCATTGATTTTTAGAGATTGGCTAGAAGGAATTGCCATACTTATTGTGATAATAATTACTGTTGCCATTGGTTTTTTTATGGAATTACAAGCCCTACGTTCTTTAGAAACGCTTCAAAAAATGGGACAATCAATCACAAAAGTTTTACGAGGTGGTATCTTGCTTCATTTGAAGTCTTCATTACTAGTTCCTGGAGATCTTGTTATTTTAGAAGCTGGAGATGTGGTTACTGCTGATGCGCGTTTAATTTATTCAGAAAGCTTAACTGTAAAAGAAGCCGTTTTAACTGGTGAAAGTTACCCTATTGAAAAAGAAATAGCAGTTTTACCAACCAACACCCCTATTTCTGAATTAAATAATATGGTTTTTAGAGGTACTTTGGTAACTAAAGGAATGGCTAAAGCCATTGTAATAGCAACAGGAAAACACACCGAACTTGGTAAAATTCAACAATTAGGAATTACTTCAAAAAAAACACGAACACCCTTAGAAAAAAAACTTACTAATTTAAGTAAAAATCTTATTTTATTAACCCTAATTTTAACCATTCTTATCATAATTACCGGGTATTTTAGAGGGAATGATTTTATGTTAATATTGCAAACCGGAATTGCATTGGCCGTCGCTTCCATCCCTGAAGGTTTGCCTATTGTAGCAACAATTGCACTGGCACAGGGTATGCTAAGATTATCCAAAAAACAAGTGATTATTAAAAAACTAGAAGCTGTACAAACATTAGGAGCTACTACTATTATTTGTACAGACAAAACAGGAACGCTTACCGAGGATAAAATGAAGGTACATACACTTGTTTTTGAAAATAATTCTTTTGAAAATGTTTACAATAAAAAGGAGTATTTTAGTATTGAAACAAAAAAATTAAAGGGATTTAAAGAAATGGTACTCGCAGGTATTTTGTGCAATGACGTCTTCGTTTCTAACCAACATAAACACGGAGATGCCATAGATTTAGCTTTAAATGATTTTGCTGAATTTGTAGGCTTCAAACCTCATCTTATTCAAAAAAAGTATCCCGAAAAAATGGAAATTGCTTTTGATACGGAACGCAAAATGATGGCTACTGTAAACCAATTCAATTCCGCATTTAAAATATATGCCAAAGGTGCCTTTGAAAGTATTGCTGCATGCTGTGACACGATGCTTAGCAATGGTGAAATAATTCCTTTTAAAAACAAAGAAAAATGGATACAAAAGGTAGATAATTTAGCTTCTAAAGGATTAAGAGTACTGGCCTTTGCCTTTAAAGATGTTGAGAAACTACCAGCATGTGAAAACTTTTTGCATCAGCTCACTTTTATTGGGATTATTGGTTTTATTGATCCGCCAAGAGAAGATGTTAAAGCAACCATTTCTATCTATAAGAATGCAGGTATTCGTGTAATTATGATGACAGGTGACCATCCAGGAACAGCAAAAAAAGTTGCACAGGAAATAGGTTTATTACCACAACATATTACTAAAGAAATGGTAGTGTTGGGAAAAGATTTATCAGCCTTTGAAACAATTTCTGAAGAAAAAAAGGCAACACTTTTAAATGCTATAATTTTTGCCAGAGTAACCCCTAAACAAAAATTAGATATCATAACCCTTTTTCAACAAAATAATGCCATTGTTGGAATGATTGGAGATGGCGTAAACGATGTTCCGGCTTTAAAAAAAGCAGATATAGGAATCGCAATGGGAATTAGAGGTACGGAAGCAGCAAGAGCAACTGCTGATGTTATTTTAAAGGATGATAAATTTACGTCTATAGAACTCTCAATACACCAAGGAAGGGCTATTTTTGAAAATATTCGTCAGTTTGTGGTGTACTTGTTATCTAGTAATTTGGCAGAAATTATTTCAGTAGGTATTGCCGCATTGTTGAATTTGCCTTCACCACTATTACCTTTACAAATATTATTCTTAAACCTAGTTACCGATATATTTCCTGCCTTAGCGTTAGGTCTTGGTAAAGGTGAAAAAGATCTGATGAAAAAACCACCACGATTGCCAAATGAGCCTATTATGACAACAAAATTATGGAATGCCACCATTATTTATGGATTATGTGTTACGGCAAGTGTTTTAGGCATAACGCTATATTCAAACTATATTTTAAAATTACCTTCCAATGAAATTAATAATATGGCTTTTTTTACCTTAATTTTTGCCCAATTATTCAATGTTTTTAATTTACCTAAACGTCAAGAATCATTTTTCAACAATGAAGTAACTTCAAATAAATGGATTTGGGTTGCAATTGTAATATGCATAGTAATAACATGCATTGCTTATTTTACACCACTAGTTGCAATTGCACTTTCAATTTCGCCATTAACTATCAGTAAATTAATTACTATTATGTTATTCGGATTTAGTTCTTTATTATTGGCACAGTTTATAAAACGGATTGGCTGGACTATTTAATTTTCAACGCCTCCTTTTGTTAAGTCTTATTTTCAATTTTAAATTGTTTTCTAAACCTTCTTTTTCTAATATATTTTGGTGGTAAAACAGCTTCTTTTTCCATAATAAGCCTAGCAATAAGATAGCAAATAGTGGATTCTGCACCTTGATTTAAATTTACATGCGTTTTCTCCAATCCGTCATAACATCCTCCAGTTATTGGATTGTACATGGTTTGATTTAAATGGTTCTTCCCTAAAAACCAATTAAAAGCTTTCTTTTGAAAATTTTTATATTTAACATCTTTGGTTGTATTATAAAACAACTCTAACGTTTGAATGGTGTAAGAAACATCGATAGGTTGTTCTCCATAAATATTGGACTCAATTCCTTTATGAAACCATCCATTATTAGATATAACTTTAAACTGATTTTTAAAAAATAGTTTAGACAATAAAAAATTAAAGGAATCAATTGCAACCCTTTTATATTTTGATTTCCCTGTAACTAAGTAGGCATACAACATAGCTTCGGGTAAAACGCTATTAGCATAGGTTAAATAGTTTTCAAACCATTTCCAATTCTTGGTTTCCGCTATATCATAATTTGAAATTAAATTGTTTGCTAATTTTTCAATAACGTAAACAATTTCTGACTGTTTAGTCACTGAATAATACAAATACAATCCTTTAATTGCAAAACCAATGGCTCTTGGTGATAGAATATTTTTCACCCAAGGCAAACTATCTATAAAACAAATAATCGCTTTGTCAGTTATATATTCGGGTAAATAGTCTTTTAATGAAATTACCATTCCAAGTGCCCAAATAGCTCTTGCATTAGAATCTTCTAAATTTATATAGCTATTTTTAATATGTTCAAAATTATTTTCATCAATATAATTTACAAACGTACCCGATGGCTTTTGACAACGTATTATAAAATTTAAATACGTATTTATAAGCTGTAAATCTTCTTTCTTATGAAATAACTTATAATGTAAACTCAACGCTATTAAAGCACGAGCGTTATCATCTAATGTATAGCCAGAGGAGCTATCAGGTTGAGAAATTTTACAAAATTGAATAATTCCCAATTCCGTAGTCATTTTTTTAAGATGATTCAATTTTA
>NZ_JBFLKT010000382.1:0-2779 GCF_040883305.1 Lutibacter sp. | reverse complement strand
TGATGGTCCAGGTCGTGGTGGTACATGTGACATTTCAGCTTGGGATGCTTTCTATTTAGCAATGTTCTGGATGTTAAACACAATTGGTTGGGTAACATTCTATTGGCACTGGAAACATATGACAATTTGGGGTGGCAATCCAGGACAATTTGATGAATCATCCAATTATATTATGGGTTGGTTACGTGATTACTTATGGTTAAATTCATCACCATTAATTAATGGTTATAATCCATTTGGTATGAATAACTTATCAGTTTGGGCATGGACATTCTTATTTGCTCATTTAATTTGGGCGACAGGTTTTATGTTCTTAATTTCATGGCGTGGTTACTGGCAAGAATTAATTGAAACATTAGTTTGGGCTCATGAACGTACTCCATTAGCAAACTTAGTTCGTTGGAGAGATAAACCAGTTGCTCTTTCAATTGTTCAAGCTCGTTTAGTTGGTTTAGTACACTTTGCTGTTGGTTATATCTTAACATATGCATCATTTGTAATTGCTTCGACTTCGGGTAAGTTTGGTTAATCTTCTAAATTTTATTTTGTCTAATGTATGAATTTTCATACATTAGATTTTTCCATTTTTTATTTACTCTATCAAATTATTTTGACGTGATTTATTTTTTTTTCTAAATAATTTTTAATATTTGCGGTATATTTTTAGTTGTTTTATGTAAATCTTTTCATATATAGTTTTTAAAATTTTTGTATTTTTATTCAAATAATGTTTATTATTTCAATTAATTAGTAAACTTAAGTTGGAAGGTTAGAATAAATTCAATAATCGATTGATTAGCTTCGACGACTCTGATTTTAACTTAAGTCTTGTCTAAATTAGAAAACTCTAGTAGACTAAAAATTACTAAATCAGTAAATCTTTTGATTCGGGATATAGCTCAGCTTGGTAGAGCACCTGCTTTGGGAGCAGGGTGTCGTAGGTTCAAATCCTACTATCCCGAGGTCCAGATCTAAAAAATTAAATTATGAAAAGAAGCTTCCTAAATGTTGATGGAATTTAATTTATTTTTTATACTCTTTAATTGTCAATCAGAAATATAAACTGATTATCACTTTCTTATAATATCTCTTATTAATTTACGATTACTTCAAACTTTCAAATGAGTTTAGATGAAAAATTTATTTCAGTTCGAACTGCCTTCTATGATATTGTTGGTAGTTTTTTTAGAGGAATAGCTGGATTCTTCGGATATCCAACAAATCCAGGAATGCCGACAATGTCAGAGATTCCAAGTGATCAATATGCTCGATCGCGGTTCCTTGATAGTCTTCCAACACACAGTACTTATTGGCCACCAGTTCAAAGACCCGAAACATGGTTTGAAATGATTTTTGGACCAACACCAAAAGTGGAAACAGTTCCTCGATACATTTATGAAAGTAAAGAAGAAGGTTTTTATAATTTCTATATTGAAAATTATAAAAATATTTACTTTTTCCCTGACTGGCTTTCGGAGTTTATTCAAGTTCGATTGCATATTTGTTTAGACATTACTGTTCTGGAAACGATTCGTGAAGTTTTTTTTGTTGGGCTTATGGTTTACTCACAAATTGTAATTTTACGAATCGCTTTGTCTTGGTTTATTTATATTAATCCTTACACTTTTCCATGGTGTTATATAGCAGCTGCTGTTGATTGGACAGAAGATATCTTACAAGGAATTGTGCCAGCTATCCTTGGAGTTAATATTACAGGGAGTGTCTTTTTAGGAATTCTTGGAGTTTTAGCTGATAGTTTAAATCATCTGGTATTCACAATGCCTTTTTTACCTAGTGAAGGAGAAGAAACCAAATTGCTCATTAATGAGCAAATGAAAAATGTTTTAGTCTTTCATTATTTACCAATTTTATGGTATCGTTATCCAATCCCAAATGATATCAGAGAATTTTGGTATAATGAGCGACCAGATATTTTAGAATATATGGAAAAAGCCTATCAAAATTTAGATATTCAATTTTTGCCTGATGATATAGTGACACAATTAAATCAAGTTTCCATTTCTAATTCTTTCGTTGATTTCGATAGCAATTTAAATAAGATGGTTTCCACAGAATTGTTATCCAAAAATGATTTTATTCCTACAGATTTGGTTCTAACAAAACTTCATTCTTTTACTAGTTTGGAGAATTTTCTTTTCTAGATGGAAAACCTTTTAGAAAAAACTCTTAGTATATCTGATTAGAATTCGACCTAAGCTGACCAGTTTGCTAACTTTTTTATTTTCTATCTATTTGACATTCTTTAATATTAGTTATTACTTAAAAACATATACACTTTTTAACCTTCTATTATTAATTATTAATGATAGGAGGTTCTTATTAACTATTTTGTTTATTAATTACGATATCACTCTTCTAACTAAAGTTCCTAATATTTCTTATTTGAAATTAAAAATATATGGATTTGTTTTGAAATTTTAATTTTTATCGATTGTTGGTGATTTTTTTCTTTCCGACTATGAGTAAGATTTAAATCTTAAGAAACACTGAACTAGCAGTGTTTCTTAGGATAATTAGGAAAAAAGACTAAAAAAAGTGTCTATGTTTTTAAGTACTTTTTGAAAAAAGGTGTCTATGTTTTTAAGTATGATATAAGTAGTAAAAAATATCTTTTAAAAGAAATTAAATAAATAAAAAGATAACTACTTCTTCTGCGATTTCACTAGTAATCTATAATTCAACTTTATTAAAAGACTTTTACAAGTAATTTCAACAAATTTAAGGAAATTTTAAGAGAGTTTGATCCTGGCTCAGGATG
>NZ_JBFLKT010000041.1:0-3801 GCF_040883305.1 Lutibacter sp. | reverse complement strand
TTTGCAATAGATAATCCTAATCCCAATCCGCCTAAGGTTCTAGAAGTTTCTTCATTTTCTTGCGAAAATCTTTCAAAAATAATTTTCTGTTTTTCTAAATTAATACCTATTCCTGTATCTTGTACAAAAATTTCTATATTATTACTAATGCGTTTATATCCAAAATTAATACTCCCTTTGTTAGTATATTTGAATGAGTTTTCTAGCAAATTACTTATTATTTTATTAAGTTTTGATTTATCTGTGTAGATAGTACTTTGCTCATCAGAAAGTTCAGTTTTTATATATAGCGGTATTTGATTTTCTTTGGCTTTTAGATCAAAAACAGCAAATAATTCCATTAATAAATCATTTAAACAAACAGGTTTTTCAATTACTTTAACTTGTTTGGTTTCAAGTCTTGAAATTTCTAAAATATCATCAATTACTCTAAGTAGTTGATTTCCGCTATTTTGAATTATTTTTATGAAATAATTTCTTTTAGCAATAGGTAAATCATCGTCAGATAGAAATTGAGAAAAACCTAAAATGCCATTCATAGGAGTTCTAATTTCATGAGACATATTATTTAAAAACTCTGTTTTTAGTCTATTACTTTCTTCTGCTTTTTCTTTTGATTTAAGTAATTCTGATGTTTGTTTCTCTAATTTTGAAAGTGCCTTTTTTCTTACAGTTATATCTCTATGTGAGCCAAACATTCTAATCACCTCACCTTTTTCATTTTTAATAGATTCTGCCATTGAAAGTATCCAAACATAAGATCCATTTTTATGTCGCAATCTAAATTCAGAAAGATATTGTCCTAAAGGGTTTTTTAAATAATTTTCAAATTTAAGCACCGCTGCATCATAATCATCTGGGTGCAATAGATTTTTCCAAGTTGAAATATCCTCTTCAAAATCATCTACTTCATATCCTACTTGCTCCTTATATAAATTAGAATAATAGGATTTGCCTGTAATCAAATCCCAATCCCAAATACCTAAACCTGTAGCTGATACTGCCAATTTATAACGCTCATCGCTTAGTTCAGCTTTTAATTTAGCATTTCTCAATTGGTTTTTTGTGTTTTTAATATCTGTAATATCTAATACAGAAACAATTGCTTTTCCCTCACTATCAATTTCTGACTTTAAAATGGCATAAATTAAAGTTCCATCTATTTTAATAAATTCTGTCTCACAATAAAAGTTTTTATCTCCTGAAGCAACTGCAACAATCTCTTTTTTTAGCTTTTCTAAAGACACCTCTGTATCACTCTTTTTTAAATGTTTTTTTAGTTCTTTAATATCCTTTGCTCCAAAAAGGTTTAGTGTATTTTTATTTACTTTTATAATGTTTATTTTAGAGATACATTCTAGTAAAAAATTATGATTATTATTAAAATATTCTTCTAGATCTTCAATTCTAATAGCTTTGCTTTTTATAATTTTTTTTACTTCTAAAAAATCTTCTTCCCATAAAGAAACCGGGCTATGTTCAAATAAATTTACAAATCTATTTCTTGAATCAATTAATAATTTATTTTTATCGTATAACTCTTTACTTAAATTATTTAATTCTGTGTTTCTTGTTTTAAGTTTATTAGAGGCAAGTTTTAAAGTTGTAATATCTGTTACTAAGGCAAATGATCCTTTTCTTTTATTTGCACTATCATAAATTGGTGACGTATTAAATAAGCAAATTACTTTTTTTCCATTCTTTTTTATGAGCTCAATTTCATAGGTTGTAGACAACCCTTGCTCTCTTAATTTTATTTGCTCTTTAAAAATAGTATTGTTTTTGTCATCAACAAAAGTGAAAATAGATTTACCAATAAATTCTTCCTTATTATAATCTAGAATACTGCACATTTTTATATTAACATCTGTAGTTTGGCCTTTATCATTAATTATCCAAAAACCTTCATTAGCAGTTTGCAATATTCGTTTTAAATAACTTTCATTTTCTTCAATTTTAAGATAGGCAGCCTTTAAATTTATCTCTGATTTCTTTTGTTCAGTAATATCTTCTTTAATGGCTAAAAAATTTGTGATTTCTCCTAAATCATTTTTAACTGGGGTAATTGTGGTACTGTCCCAAATTATTGTACCTCCTTTAGTTTTATTTTGAAAGATTCCATGCCAGTCTTCACCTTTCAAAATTGTATCCCATAAATTTTTAAAAAAGCTTTTTGAATGTAGCCCTGAATTTAAAATATTTGGTCTTTTCCCTTTAACTTCTTCAGCACTATAACCAGTTAATCTACTAAATTTTGGGTTTGTAAACTCAATGTTCCCATTTATATCAGTAATTACAATGGTATTAGCACTTTGGTTTACTGCCGTTGATAATAATTTAAACTCTTTTAAGTTCTTTTTTCTGATTGAAATATCACGTGCAAAACCAAGTAATAACTTTTTAACGCCAATTTTAAGAACTGCAATATTTATTTCAACAGGAAAAACCAATCCATCCTTTCTTTTATACAACGTTTCAATGGTTATACTATTTTTACTGGATAGTTGGCTCCAAACTGACTTATTTTTATCTAACTCATTAAATTTTGCTTCAAGCTCTTTGGCATTCATGGATAAAAGCTCTTCTTTACTATACCCAGAACTTTCAATTGCTTTATTGTTAACTTGAATAATATTTCCATCAAAATCAGATAAATACATGGCGTCTCCTGCTTGTTCTATCAGAGATTTAAATAATAATTCACTCTCTTCAGCAACTTGTCTTGCTTTTTGAAGCTCTTCATGTATTTTTAGTGTTGAAGTGATATCTTGAATTGTTCCTACCAACTGAATTGGTTTTCCATTTTTATCAAAATTTAATTTTCCAAAACCATGAACCCATCTAATCTCTTCATCATTATTTCTAATAATTCGATATTGTTTATCAAAGTTTTCATGATTTTTTAAAATATTTGTTTCTAAATAAGAAGTCATTTGCGCTCTATCATCAGGATGAATTATCTGTACCCAATTAGCAACATCTTTTACATAACTTTCTTTTATTCCAAATATTTTATTTAAAATTATTGAGCTACTCCAACATCCGTTTGTAAGATCTAATGAATACGAACCTAATTCTGCAATTTTTTGAGCTTCATATAAACTATTTTCACTTTCTTCAGCTTTTTGCAATGCTGTTTTAAGTTCTCTATTTCTATTTTTTGTTATAGTAATATCTTGTACAGTACCAATAATTTTTAGTGGGTTTCCTCTTGAATCACATTCTAATTTGCCTAAACTATTTACCCATCTAACTTCTTTATCATTGTTTCTAACAATTCGGTATTCTTTATCATAAGATGCTATTTTTTTTTCAGCTAAATCTTTAATATCAATTGAGACCGTTTCCTGATCTTCTGGATAAATAATAAGCGCCAAGTTTTCAGAATTTTTAATAAAATCGTTATCTATTCCTAATATTTCATCTAAAACAGGTGTACTTTCCCAAAAACCTGTAGCAATATCTAAAACAAAAGTGCCAATTTTAGCAATTTTTTGAACTTCATTTAAATTAATTTCAGCTTGTTTTCTTTCGGAAATATCTCTAATTGCTGCTACTCTTATTTTTTTAGAATCTCCTAATTGGATGAATTTAGATTCTATTTCAACAAGGAATGTTGTTTTATCCTTTCTTATTCCTTTAATTTCATAAGGAAATGCATGTGGTTTTTTAGAATTATTATAAATTTTTTGATGATCTTGTTTATCAAAAAGAAGGTCAACCACATTTTTACCTATTAATTCTTCTTTTTTATAACCGAACATTTTTGCAAAAGAAAGATTTGCATCCGTTGCAATACCC
>NZ_JBFLKT010000040.1:0-7455 GCF_040883305.1 Lutibacter sp. | reverse complement strand
TTTAAACCAGCTATTTTTTCAATAAAACCAATTTCAATTTTAAATTTTTGATCTGTACCTGGAATTTGCAACATGTTTTTATAATTTGTTCCAGCAAATTGGGTTCTAACATCTTCGTATCCAATTGTATCAACAACTCTTTCTTCAATTTCCTTTGTAATACCACCTCCAACATTTATAGTTTTTGGCACGTTTCTAGTTTGTGTTAATGCAAACTTAGCCGTATCAATAAATTTTATAAGATCTTCACCATTAGCAGTATAGGTTCCAGTAACTTTTTTATGAGCAATTTCTGCATCACGTATAATTTTTAGGTTATTAATAACTTTCGCATACCTTACTTTTTTCTCTTTATTAAATTTAATAGGTTTTCTAATTTCAAAGTTAATTTTATAAACTAAAAGAGCTGCAAGTCCAATAAGTACTATTGAAACTATCCAATGTAATTTTCTTGGAATATAATTAACAATTGCATACGCTAAAAGCCCTGTAACCAAAATACCCGCAAGGATAATCAAAATTGTTGTCATTTGAATTTTCTTTTTTAATGTGTGTAGGCAAATCTACAAATTTTTTTTAATGAGAAAAACTTTTAAGGTAAAATCAATTTGTATATTTGAATTTTATTACAAATATGATTAAAACACCAACTGAGTTTTACAAAAAACTACTTGAAAAGTTTCCATTTGAACCAACTAACTCACAAAATATTTTATTAAATCACTTGTCTAATTTTATTTTTGACACCAACAAGGAATCTTTATTTCTTATTAAAGGATATGCAGGTACTGGAAAAACCACCACAATTAGTACCGTTGTTAATAATTTATGGAAAGTTGGAAAAAAAGCAGTTTTGCTAGCACCAACAGGAAGAGCAGCTAAAGTAATTTCAGGATATTCTAATAGACAAGCATTTACAATTCATAAAAAAATTTATTTTCCTAAAAAGAATAGAGGTGGAGGAGTTGATTTCACATTGCAAACAAATAAACACACCAATACCATTTTTATTATTGATGAAGCATCAATGATTCCGGATAGTCCAACTAATGGTAAATTATTTGAAAAAGGCTCCTTGTTGGACGATTTAATTTCATTTGTATATTCTGGGATGCAATGCAAAATTATTTTTATTGGTGATACCGCACAATTACCGCCTGTTAAATTAGACATAAGTCCTGCATTAGATGCTCAAAAATTAGCACTAAATTACGATAAAGAAATTACTGAAATTGAATTAAATGAGGTAATGCGTCAACATAAGGATTCTGGAATTTTAATTAATGCAACAGAATTACGTCTTATTATTGCAAACAATGGGCATGAAACGTTTCAATTTAAATTGGGTTTTCCAGATTTAATAAGATTAATAGATGGTTACGATATTGAAGATGCAATTAATAATGCTTATGACAATATTGGAGTTGAAGATACTGCATTTATTGTGCGATCTAACAAACGTGCTAACCAATACAATGAACAAATTAGAAGTAAAATTAGAGGTCAAGAGAACGAAATTTCTACTGGAGATTTTGTAATGATTGTAAAAAATAATTATTTCTGGTTAAAAGATTCTAGCGAGGCTGGTTTTATTGCAAATGGTGATATTTGTGAAATTTTACAAATTTACAATACCAAAGAATTGTACGGATTTAGATTTGCTGAAGTTAAAGTTAGAATGATTGATTATCCGAATCAAAAACCTTTCGATACAGTTTTATTATTAGATACTTTAACTTCTGAAACACCATCCTTATCTTATGAGGAATCTAATAAGTTATATCACGAAGTTGGCAAAGATTTTGCCCACGAAAAATCCAAATACAAACAACTATTAGGTGTAAAAAACAGTAAATATTTTAATGCCTTACAAGTAAAATTCTCCTATGCAGTTACGTGTCATAAATCGCAAGGTGGACAATGGAAAACTGTTTTTGTTGAACAACCATATTTACCTGATGGACAAAGTGTTGAGTATTTACGTTGGTTATATACAGCAGTAACTAGAGCAGAAGAAAAGGTCTATTTAATAGGTTTTGAAGATGCTTTTTTTATTGAATAAATAGTTGGTATTCAACATCAATTTTTAAATACCAAAGTACTATTTAAACATATCCATTCCAGGAATATTTGGCATCCCATCTTTTGCTGCCGCAGCCAGTTCTGTTTCACTAATTGAATGGGCTTTTTCCAAGGCTTTATTTAAAGCCAGTAACAAATAGTCTTCAATTTCTTCTTTGTCTGTTAATTCATCGGAAATTGATATATTTTTAATCAATCTATTTGCTGTAACAGTGACTTTAACTTTACCGTTTCCAGCTTCACCATCAATAAAAATAGTATTTAATCTAACTTTAGTAGCTTCAATTTTTTCCTGTGCTTCTTTAAGTTTTCCCATCATACCAGATAAATCTCCAAACATTTTATTTTAATTTTAACAAGTTACAAGCGCAAATATAGTATTTTTGCGAATTAGTAAAAAAGATTAAAATGTCTGAAAATAAAATTTCTGCTCCAATTGCAGAAAAGATTGAAAAGAAATTAACAATTCATAATGATGTTAGAATAGATAATTATTATTGGTTGAATCAAAAAGAAAACCCAAAAGTAATAGACTATTTAAATGCCGAGAATAATTATTATGAGGCTAAAACGGCTCATACAAAAACATTTCAAGAAGATTTATTTGAAGAAATGAAATCTCGAATTAAGGAAGATGATGAGTCCGTTCCTTACAAAAAGAATAATTATTATTACACAACACGTTTCGAAACTGGAAAACAATATCCAATTTATTCTCGTAAAAAAGAGTCGTTAGAAGCTGTTGAAGAAATAATGTTTGAAGTGAATAAGTTGGCCGAAGGTCATAATTTCTACAAACTTTCTGGGTTATCAATAAGTCCAAACAATAAATATGCTGCTTTTGGTGTAGATACTGTTGGTAGAAGAGATTACACATTACAGTTTAAAGATTTAAAAACGGGGGAGTTATTTCCTGAAAAAATTTATAACACATCAGGTGGGGCAGCTTGGGCTACAGACAATAAAACAGTTTTTTATACCCAAAAAAATCCTACCACATTAAGAAGTGAAAAGATATTTCGTCATATTTTAGGAACAGACCCATCTTTAGACGTAGAAGTGTTTTATGAAAATGAAGAAGCATATAGCACATATGTTTACAGAACAAAATCTGATAAATACCTAATTATTGGTTCACATAGTTCAATTTCAACCGAATATAGAATATTAGAAGCTGATAATCCAACAGGTAATTTTAGAGTATTTCAAGCTAGAGAACGCGATCTAGAATATAATATAGCGCATTATGATCATAATTTTTATGTGTTAACCAATAAAGATAATGCTACTAATTTTAAGTTGATGAAAACGTCAAGTAAGGAAACATCAAAAGAAAATTGGGAAGATGTTATTCCCCACAGAGCAGATGTTTTATTAGAAGACATATCTATATTTAAAGATTTTTTAGTTGTTGAAGAACGCAGTAACGGATTAAATAAAATAAGAATTATACGTTGGGATAATTCGGAAGATTTTTACCTTCCTTTTGAAGAAGAAACCTACTCGGCGGGAGTTTATTACAATCCAGAATTTGATACAAATGTAATTCGTTATGGCTATAATTCTATGACAACTCCAAGTTCTGTAATAGATTTTAATGTAGATGATAAAACCAAAGATGTTAAAAAAGAACAACAGGTTTTAGGAGGTGAATTTGATAAAAATAATTATAAAAGTGAACGTTTGTGGGCAACTGCTAAAGATGGAACAAAAGTAGCAATCTCTTTAGTGTATAAAAAAAGCACTGAAATTTGTAAGGAGACACCATTACTTTTATATGGCTATGGATCTTATGGGCATACAATAGATGCAGGTTTTAGTTCTACACGATTAAGTTTGTTAGACAGAGGTTTTATTTTTGCAATTGCCCATGTAAGGGGAAGCGAGTATTTAGGTAGAAATTGGTATGAAAATGGAAAGTTATTAAACAAATTAAATACTTTTTATGATTTTATTGATTGTGCCAAATTTTTAATTGATAAAAAATATACTTCAGCAAAACATTTATATGCAAGTGGAGGATCTGCGGGTGGTTTATTAATGGGAGCAGTAATAAATTTAAATCCTGAGTTATTTAAAGGGATAGTTGCTTCAGTTCCTTTTGTAGATGTAGTTACAACTATGTTAGATGATAGCATTCCACTAACAACTGGGGAATATGATGAATGGGGGAATCCAAATGAAAAAGAATTTTATGATTATATGAAATCATATTCACCTTACGATAATGTTAAACGTAAAAATTATCCGAACATTTTGGTAACAACAGGGCTTCATGACTCTCAAGTACAGTATTTTGAGCCAGCAAAATGGGTAGCTAAATTGCGAGATTTAAAAACGGACAATAATTTGCTAGTGTTACATACAGATATGGAAGCCGGACACGGTGGGGCTTCCGGCAGGTTTGATGCCTTAAAAGAGATTGCAAGAGACTATAGTTTTATTATTGATTTGGAAGTTACACAATAATTAAAAAAAAATATTAAATTTGCATACTGTAGATAATTAATCAAAATTTTTAATTTTAAGTTTTGATATTTTAATTAAACTATTTAAAATGACACAAAATAAAGGTATAAGTAACAATATTCTAGAACTTATAGGCGAAACTCCTTTAATTAGACTTAACACAATTACAAAAGATCTTCCAGGAAACTATTACGCAAAATACGAAGGCTTTAATCCAGGGCATTCAATGAAAGATAGAATTGCTTTACATATTATAGAAGAAGCTGAAAAGCAAGGTATCTTAAAAGAAGGCAGTACTGTAATTGAAACTACATCTGGTAATACCGGATTTAGTATGGCCTTAGTAAGTATTATAAAAGGTTATAAATGTATATTGGCAGTAACATCTAAAGCAGCACCTGGTAAAATTAACATGTTAAAAGCAATGGGTGCAAAAGTATATGTTTGTCCAGCTCATGTAAATGCAGATGATCCAAGGTCTTATTATGAAGTCGCTAAAAGATTACATGCCGAAACCGCAAATTCAGTATATATTAATCAGTATTTTAATCATTTAAATACTGAAGCACATTACAATTCTACGGGGCCAGAAATTTGGCAACAAACCAAAGGTGAAATCACACATTTAATTGCCGCAAGTGGCACCGGTGGTACAATATCTGGAGTTTCGAAATATTTAAAAGAACAAAATCCAAAAATTAAAACTTTAGGAGTTGATGCTTTTGGATCAATATTGAAAAAATTTCATGAAACAGGAGAATTCGATAAAAAAGAAATATATCCATATAGAATTGAAGGTTTAGGTAAAAACTTAATTCCAACGGCAACTGACTTTGAAGTAATAGATGTTTTTGAAAAAGTAACAGATGAGGCTGCAGCTCATAGAGCCAGAGAATTAGCTGTAACTGAAGGGTTGTTTACAGGTTATACAAGTGGTGCTATTATCCAAGCTACTTTGCAATATGCCGAAAAAGGTATGTTTGATGAGGATTCTAAAGTAGTTTTGATATTGCCTGACCATGGATCTCGCTATATGGAAAAAATATATTGTGATGAGTGGATGAAGGAACAAGGATTTTTTGATTCCCAGAAACACGCACATCAAGAGGTTGAATTTATTAAATAAAAGATTCTGAAAACAAAAAAAGAGGCTTTAAAATTTATTTTTAGCCTCTTTTTTTGTAATATTAACATTTGATTAGCACAAAAAAAATACCGTACTTTGCACCGTTAAATATAAATGTAATATTGCATTCTTTGCAAAATAAGATATATGAAACGAGCATGTTTAAAAGCTTTTTATTCAATGTAATTATAAAAAGCAAACATTCCTGAAGCTTCAGGGTGACCGTTAAAAATAATAATATAGACACATGAAAGATTTATTTGAAAGAATAGTTAAAGATAAAGGACCTTTAGGTAAATGGGCTAAACAAGCCGAAGGTTACTACGTTTTTCCAAAGTTAGAAGGTGAAATTTCTAATAGAATGAAATTTAATGGAAAGGAAGTAATCACTTGGAGTATAAACGATTATTTAGGCTTGGCAAATCATCCAGAAGTTAGAAAAGCAGATGCTGAAGCAGCTGCAGAATACGGAATGGCCTACCCAATGGGAGCCAGAATGATGTCTGGACATACAAAATTTCATGAACAACTAGAAGAAGAATGTGCTGCCTTTGTAGATAAAGAAGCTGCTTACTTAGTAAACTTTGGTTATCAAGGAATGGTTTCTGCAATTGATGCACTTGTAACCAAACACGATGTTATTGTATATGATATCGATTCTCACGCATGTATAATTGATGGTGTTAGACTGCACCACGGTAAACGTTATACTTATAAACACAATGATATTGAAAGTTTAGAAAAAAACTTACAACGTGCTACTAAAATTGCTGAAGAAAATAACGGAGGAATTCTAGTAATTTCTGAAGGTGTTTTTGGAATGCGTGGAGAACAAGGTAAATTAAAAGAAATTGTTGCTTTAAAAGAAAAGTACAATTTCAGATTTCTTGTAGATGACGCGCACGGTTTTGGAACTTTAGGAGATGGTGGTAAAGGAGCAGGTTTTGAGCAAGGAGTCCAAGATGGGATAGATGTATATTTTGCAACTTTTGCGAAATCAATGGCAGGAATTGGAGCTTTTTTCGCTGCGGATAAAGATATTATTCAATATTTACAGTACAATATGCGTTCTCAAATGTTCGCAAAATCATTGCCTATGCCAATGGTAAAAGGAGCGTTAAAACGTTTAGATATGTTACGTACTATGCCCGAGTTAAAAGAGAAACTATGGGAAAATGTAAACGCACTTCAAAATGGATTAAAAGAAAATGGTTTTAATATTGGTAAAACAAATACTTGTGTTACTCCCGTATTTTTAGAAGGTGATATTCCAGAAGCTATGGCAATGGTAAATGATTTAAGAGAAAATTATGCAATTTTTTGTTCAATTGTTGTGTATCCAGTAATTCCAAAAGGATTAATTATTCTTAGGTTAATTCCAACAACAACACATACATTAGAAGATGTAAAGATAACTATTGAATCATTCTCTGCAATTCGTGAAAAACTTGAAAAAGGTATTTATAAGCGTATTGCAGCATCAATGATTTAAAAAATAGCGCATAGAAAATAGAATAAAGAGCAGCTAAAAAAAAAACAGTCTAAAAATTTTAATTTTTAGACTGTTTTTTATTTGAATAATAATTATTAGAATTAATACCCTTCAGAAATATTTTTTAATGCACTTTTATTAGAAATTTTAATGCGCTTTCCATGTAAGTCTATTACACCATCTTTTTTTAGATTAGAAAGCAATCTAATAGCCGATTCGGTAGCAGTTCCAATCGTATTTGCAATTTCTTCTCTTGTTAAAATAACATCGATAAAATCTTCATTAT
>NZ_JBFLKT010000381.1:0-3107 GCF_040883305.1 Lutibacter sp. | reverse complement strand
ATGAGTTACATCGTAATATTGCTCTATTGAAATGCCTTTATAGTCCGTTTTTGTAGACTCATATTTTGCAGAAAAATAACCGATTTCAGGTATTATCTTTTCGGCAGATTTATAATGAAAATAATTCCTATTATTTTCTGACCACTTTTTTATTAAACGACCAGAACTAATTGCCGTTTGATTATTAGAAGTAGAGATAATAGTTTCGAATTTTACTTTCTCATATTTACTTTCTCCTAAGACGATATGTGCGTCTGAATTATTCTGTTCAATGCGTTCTGGTAAATTTCTTTTTTTACGTTCAGCTCCATTAGGAATCTCTAATGTTGATGTATAACCTAAAATAGGTTCGAAATTGACAAATCTATTCAAATAAGTACCATTATTAACGATTGAATTATCTTCTTCATAGCCTTTTACTTCTTTCTTTAATTTATAGGCAAATCTTACAGAATCGTTTGGCTGTAAAGGTTTATTATACTTGAATACATACGTTCCATAGAAAGAATCATGAGCAACTAACTGTGCATTTTCTATTGAGATATTCTCTAATGGTATTCTCTCTGTAATGAAAAGTTCAGATAATGGTTGCTCACTTTTATTTTTTAGCATATAATCAGCTTCAATAGCATACATTCTTTTATTTGTATAGATATCAACCATAGTCTTTTTTGAAGTCGGAATTAATCTATCAATGCTGTTATATTTTTTGAATTTCAGTTCATAGTTTTCTCTAAATTCTAATTTATCATTCATAGTTTCATAATCTGAAACCATATTGTAATACACTAAACTACCTGCACTTAAAAACAATACGAATAATATAGCGGTCGCGAACTTTTGACCTTTCGTCCAATACAAAGCTAATTGCTTTAGTTTGACAGAAAAACTAGGTACTAATCCCCTATTCCATATTTTAAACGATAGTATAGTCAATAGTAAGCCGAAAGCAAACCAGTATAAAGCCAAGTGATCAAATAGATTTGAAACACCATTAAATCCATCCATATTACTGTATTGTGGACTAGGTAAATAATCAAGGCTTGTTAACGGATGCTCAAGTCCAAGAATACCAGAATTTAAAGTTAAAAGAACGATTAAGCCAAAAATCCCCATTCCTAAATATTTGCTTTTTACCAAAGTATTGACAAATAAGGCAATCACACAAAATATAACTAATTGCAATCCATAATGATAATATACAGAAGCGTACAAGCCCAACTGAAAGTTTTTAAAATTTAAACTTAATTGAAACAGTATACAGATTATTATAGCGGATGTAATTAACAGTATAGGTAGTATTATTAATGCAGTTAATTTAGACGTAAAAAAGACCCAATTTTTCGCTGGAGTTGCATCTAAAATAGTATTGAAATTGGCACTACGTTCTCTCCATACAATTTCTGAACTATAAAAAACAATTAAGATTAAACTAAATAATTTTAATGGATTTACAATTAATTCTATAAGTTGATTTGTATATGGATAAACGCTTACACCATACTCTTCACCTCTAATTACTGTAGAATAAACACTAGAAAACACAATAAACAACCACATTAACATAACAGCTATAAATGGAAGACTTTTGAAGACACTTTTTAATTCTAATTTTAACAACGAAAAGAAAGCTAATTTCTGTGCTTTATAATTATATAAACCTTGTATTGGTTTATATGCTATTAATTGAGTGTTTACCTTTTTCTCTTTAAGCTCCTTTTTTACTTTGTTTGAAACTTTTCTAAATGAAAAGATACTATATGTCGTTAATAAAATTCCTAATGACACAAATACCCAAACAAGTCTATTCCATAAAAACAATCCAGAAAAAGACAATAGTTGTGTATTTTTTTGAAAAGGCGTCCAAAATTGTGTTTGTTCAAAAAATGCTGCAATTCCAAAAGGATCTGCGAGAGCTGCAATTGCCATGCTTTCTGGTGATGCAGGAATCGCTTGCGCCATTAAAGGTGAATTTAAAAAGATAGAACTTACAAGGTATAGCATATAAACAAATACAGCACTTACATAAGTCGCTGTATTATTTTTGGTTAGCGTACTTACAGAAAATATGATTGTAGTACATATAAAAATATTTGGTAATACAATGTATAACCAAGGTTGTAAGTAGGTCATTACTTGAAAGTCAGCAATACGCTCAGGATTTAAACCAGAAAAATAATTTCCCATTATATTCCCTAACAGATATGGTGAAAAAGCCAATACACTAAATATAAATGTTCCCAAAAACCGACTCCAGAAGTACTGTGCTTTTTTAATAGAAGAGCTGTAAATTAACCCTTCCATATTGTATTGTTTATCTCTTAGCATTGCGCTAATGGCGAAAAACATGATGATAAAGACACTCCCTAAAGTAAATACATTTGTGTAAAAATATATTTGATATGCCGAGTTAAAATTGACTCCTTTAGGTGCAAACCCTTGTCCTCCAATATATATTCCTAAAGCTAAAAACAATAAGGCAAATAGAGGAAACGCACGTTGTTTTACTTGATAAAAAATTTCGAATTGTAATAATTTCTTAAACATAACTTAGGCTTTATTATTTGTTTGATTATATAAAGTAGCAAAATAAAAATCCTCTAAATTTGGAATGATCTTTTCAAATCCAACTTCAGGTTTATTGTTTGACAATACTCTAATTTGCGTCTCTCCTGCTACTAACTTGGTAGAAATGACATCAAAAGCTTTTTTGAAAATTTCAATTTCACTTTTCGGAATAATTTTAGTCCAAACCTTCCCATTAATCGAGGCAACTAAATCCTTTGGGTTACCATGAGAAATTATTTCTCCACTTGACAGAATCGCCATTTTTGTGCACAAGTTTCTTACATCTTCCACAATGTGAGTAGATAAGATAACGATGACGTTCTCCCCTATTTCACTTAGTAGGTTCAAAAAACGATTACTTTCTTCTGGATCTAAACCTGCTGTTGGCTCATCTACAATTATTATTTGTGGATTTCCTAGTAAGGCTTGTGCAATTCCAAAACGTTGACGCATTCCTCCAGAAAAAGTGTAGACAGATTTTTTTTTGTGTTGATATAAATTTACTTGCTGTAATAATGCATAAACTTGTTCTTTACGAT
>NZ_JBFLKT010000380.1:0-7600 GCF_040883305.1 Lutibacter sp. | reverse complement strand
TTAGAAAAAAAATACTATCGTTTGATATCTTAACTAAAACAGTTCATAAAGATAAATCTGGTTCTAAGAAAGGAGCATTTTTATATAAGTTTAATAAGGAAAAGTTTAATAATTTTATTTCTAAAGGATCTAATTTTGAACTTTAGCAAAGAAGTAGCAATTCACTTTTTAACAAAAATTAATTATTTGTAATTTTTATACAAATCAGCTTTTATTTTATAAACTTATTTCTATATTTGTCTTTCAATAAAAAAAATGAAAAATACACAATCTCATTTACATCATTTACATACTTGCAATCAAGCGAGCTGAAGATGTATTGAGTAAATTATAAATATATTTTAAACCCGTTTGATAAATTCAAGCGGGTTTTTTATTGAGCTCATTTTAATTTATCAAACACAACAAATCTAATAATGAATAAAATTAAAATCGCAATTCAAAAATCGGGGAGATTAAACGAAGACTCTCTAAAATTATTAAAAGACTGTGGAATTTCTATAGACAATGGAAAGGACCAATTAAAAGCATCGGCAAGCAATTTTCCAATGGAAGTTTTGTACTTAAGAAATGGTGATATTCCTCAATATTTAAGAGATGGAGTAGTTGATATTGCAATAATTGGAGAAAATGTTTTAATTGAAAAAGGTGAAGATATTAATATTGCAGAACGTTTAGGATTTTCTAAATGTAGAGTGTCTATTGCCGTTCCAAAAGATGTTGCATACACAAATATTCAAGATTTGGATGGAATGCGCATCGCAACTTCATACCCAAATACAGTCCGAAACTATTTTAAGAAATTTAATATAAATCCAGACATTCACCTAATTAATGGTTCGGTTGAAATAGCTCCAAATATTGGTTTGGCAGATGCAATTTGCGACATTGTTTCGAGTGGAAGTACTTTATTTAAAAACAATTTAAAAGAAGTTGAAAAAATGTTGACAAGTGAAGCTGTTTTAGCAGTTTCACCAACTATTTCTTTAGAAAATCAACAAATTTTAGATAAGTTACAATTTAGAATTCAGGCTGCTTTAAAAGGTAGAAAATCTAAGTATATTTTAATGAACGCACCAAATAATAAAGTAGAAAGTATTATTAAATTATTGCCTGGTATGCGAAGCCCAACAGTATTACCTTTGGCTGAAGAAGGATGGAGTTCTATACACACAGTAGTAGAAAAAGATTCTTTTTGGGAAGTTGTAGATGTATTAAAAGAAAACGGAGCAGAAGGATTGTTAGTTGTTCCAATTGAAAAAATGGTACTATAATTAATGTTGAATCGTTTAACTTTTCAACTTTCAAACTTAAATAAATGAATACAATTATAAATCCTCCAAAAGCCAATTGGTTAAAAATTTTACAAAGACCAACACAAACTGTTGAAGCAATTGAGGAAACTGTAAACGATATTTTCGATGATGTAAAACAAAATGGGAATGACGGAATTAAGCGTTACACATCTATTTTTGATGGTGTAGAATTAGACGATTTATTTGTTTCTGATGAAGAAATAATTGAAGCATCAACCTTAGTTTCTAACGATCTAAAAGAAGCAATTCAACTTTCAAAGGAAAATATTTTTAAATTTCATAACGCTCAAAAAACCGAAAATGTTTTCATTGAAACAACAGAAGGTGTTGAATGTTGGCAAGAAAAAAGACCTATTCAAAAAGTTGGATTGTACATTCCAGGAGGTACTGCACCGCTATTTTCATCGGTTTTAATGTTGGCAATTCCTGCACAAATTGCAGGTTGTAGAGAAATTGTTTTAGCAACTCCGCCAAATAAAAAAGGAAAAATTAATCCAGCTATAATTTACGCAGCACAGCAATGTGGAGTTACAAAAATTATAAAAGTAGGAGGCATACAAGCAATTGCCGGATTAACTTTTGGTACAGAAACGATTCCAAAGGTTTATAAAATATTTGGACCAGGGAATCAGTTTGTAACTGTCGCAAAACAATTGGCAACAAAATTTGGTGTTGCAATAGATATGCCAGCGGGTCCGAGTGAATTGTTAGTGGTTGCCGATGACACTGCAAATCCAGCTTTTGTAGCTTCAGATTTATTAAGCCAGGCAGAGCACGGAACAGACAGTCAGGTTATTTTGGTTGCAACATCTATGCAAATTTTAAATAAAGTAGCTTCAGAAGTTGATAAACAACTAAATAATTTATCTAGAAAAAAAATAGCAACAAAAGCAATAGAAAATTCAAAGTTAATTTTTGTTGAAACTAAAGAAATTGCTTTAGATTTAATTAATAAATATGGGCCAGAGCACTTTATTGTATGTACTAATAATAACGATTTTTATATCTCTGGAATTGAAAACGCAGGTTCTGTTTTTATTGGAAATTATACACCAGAAAGTGCAGGTGATTATGCATCTGGAACCAACCATACGCTGCCAACAAACGGCTATACAAAAGCGTATTCTGGAGTAGATTTAGATTCGTTTTTAAAAGCTATTTCATTTCAAAAAATATCTGAAAAGGGAATTCAAAATATTGGAAAAGCCATTGAAGTTTTAGCAGAAGCTGAAGGGTTAGATGCGCATAAAAATGCTGTTACTTTAAGGTTAAAAAGTTTAAAAAAATAAAGCATGAAATCCATTCAAAATTTAGTTCGCGAAAATATTAAATCTTTAAAGCCATATTCTTCTGCAAGAGACGAATTTAAAGAGTTAACAGTTGGTGGTATGGTTTTTTTAGATGCCAACGAAAATCCATTTGACAATGGTGTAAATCGGTATCCAGATCCGCAACAAATTGCTGTAAAAGAAGGCTTATCTAAATTAAAAGGAGTTCAAGTACCTCAAATTTTATTAGGTAATGGAAGCGACGAAGTATTGGATTTAATTTTTAGAGCGTTTTGCGAACCAAAACAAGACAATATTATTACATTGCCACCAACATACGGAATGTACAAAGTGTTGGCAAACATTAATAATATTGAAGAACGTGAAGTGTTATTAACAAAAGATTTTCAGCCTACGGTTGAGCATATTTTAAAAATTGCAGATGGACAATCAAAAATATTGTTTTTGTGTTCACCAAATAATCCTACGGGAAATTCTTTCTCAACCAATACTATTGAAGAACTTTTAACTAAATTTAATGGATTGATAGTTATAGATGAAGCTTATATAGATTTTTCTTCTGAAAAAAGTTGGCTGGATAGATTGGATGAATTTCCAAATTTAATTGTAACACAAACCTTATCAAAAGCCTATGGAATGGCAGGAATTCGATTAGGAATCTGTTATGCTTCTTCAGAAATTATTTCAATTTTAAATAAAATTAAGCCACCTTATAATATCAACGAATTAACGCAGAAAAAAGCACTAAAGAAATTGTTGAATAAAAATAAAGTACAACACGAAATTGAAAAAATACTTGAACAACGCAAAAAGTTGATTGAAAAATTAACATCAATTTCATTTATAGAAAAAATATATCCAACAGATGCTAATTTTGTGTTAGTTAAAGTAGATAATGCTGTAAAAAGATATCATCAGTTAATAGAAAAAGGAATTGTTATTAGAAATAGAACAACACAACCTTTATGTGAAAACACTTTACGGTTGACTGTTGGAACAAAAAGTGAGAATAAGAAATTAATTGAAGCATTAAAAGAGATTTAAAATGAAGAAAAAAGTTTTGTTTATAGACCGTGACGGAACAATGATTAAAGAACCTGCTGATGAACAAATTGACTCGTTTGATAAATTAATTTTCTATCCGAAAGTATTTACTTATTTAGGTAAAATAGCTAAAGATTTGGATTTTGAATTGGCTATGATTACCAATCAAGATGGTTTAGGAACGGATATTTATCCAGAAGAAACCTTTTGGCCAGTTCATAATTTTATAATGAAATCATTTGAAAATGAGGGTGTTGTGTTTAGCGATGTTTTTATTGATCAAACTTTTCCACACGAAAATACTGACACTCGCAAACCAAAGACTGGGTTGCTGACAAAATATTTTTCAGAAGAGTATGATTTAGAAAATTCTTTTGTAATTGGAGATCGTTTAACCGATATAGAACTCGCTAAAAATTTAGGAGCCAAAGGAATTTTTATCAACGATAATACTAACTTAGGAACGGATGAAATTTCAGTAAAAAGAACTGAATTAGATGCTTTTATAGGCTTAGAAAGTAACGATTGGGAGCGAATTTTCGAGTATTTAAAGCTTGAAAACAGAACTGCTGAATTAACCAGAAATACCAACGAAACTAAAATTTACATCAAACTAAATTTAGATGGAACTGGGAAAAGTGAAATTTCAACAGGAATTGCTTTTTTTGATCATATGTTAGATCAAATTGCACGTCATGGAAATATGGATGTAACAATTCAAGTAAAAGGCGATTTAGAAGTTGATGAACACCACACCATTGAAGATACAATGATTGCTTTGGGTGAGGTTTTTGCTAAAGCCTTGGGAAATAAATTAGGTATAGAACGTTATGGTTTTTATTTACCAATGGACGATTGTTTAGCGCAGGTTGCAATCGATTTTGGAGGAAGAAATTGGTTGGTTTGGGATGCAGAATTCAAACGCGAAATGATTGGTAAAATGCCAACTGAAATGTTTTATCATTTATTTAAATCCTTTACCGATGGTGCACGTTGTAATTTGAATATAAAAGCAGAAGGCGAGAATGAGCATCATAAAATTGAAGGAATTTTTAAAGCATTTGCAAAAGCAATAAGAGCTGCTGTAAAACGAGATTCAGAAAAAATGATTTTACCAAGTACTAAAGGAATGCTTTAAGGTTGTTAGTTTTTGGTTGCTGGTTTTTGCCAACAACAAACAACTAATAACAAACAACTAAATTTAATAAATGAAAATAGTAATTATAAATTACGGAGCAGGAAACATTCAATCTATAAAATTTGCTATTAAACGATTAGGTTTTGATGCAGTTTTATCAGATAATGAAGCTGAGATTAGAAATGCTGATAAAGTTATTTTCCCAGGAGTTGGGGAGGCGAGTAGTGCTATGGGAAAATTACAAGCTACGGGTTTAGACAAAGTAATTCCAACCTTGAAACAACCTGTTTTAGGAATTTGTTTAGGAATGCAATTAATGTGTAACCATTGTGAAGAAGGAAATACGCAAGGCTTAAATATTTTTGATGTAGATGTTGTTAAGTTTGATGATAGAGAAAAAGTACCTCAAATAGGTTGGAATCAGATTGAGAATTTAAAATCAGATTTATTTAAAGGTATTTCAGAAAAAGAATACATGTATTTGGTGCATAGTTTTTATGTGCCTTTAAATAATGAAGCCATTGCGACCACCAATTACGGAATTAAATATGCTTCGGCATTGCAAGAAAAAAACTTTTATGGAGTGCAATTTCATCCGGAGAAAAGCAGCAAAGCAGGTGCTCAAATATTACAAAATTTTTTAGAATTATAATTTTTTTCGTCACACTGAACTTGTTTCAGGGTAACATAATAATTTAGTTAGATGAGATTCTGAAACAAGTTCAGAATGACGATTATCAATAGAAAACAAAAAAAATGAGAATCATCCCAGCAATAGATATCATCAACGGTAAATGTGTACGTTTATCAAAAGGCGATTATGCAACTGAAAAGGTGTATAATGAAAATCCACTTGAAGTAGCAAAAATGTTTGAAGACCACGGAATAAAACATTTACATTTAGTAGATTTGGATGGTGCAAAAGCGAGTCATATTGTAAATTATAAAGTATTGGAAAACATAGCTTCCAATACAAATTTAGTCATCGATTTTGGTGGTGGGTTAAAATCTGATGAGGATTTAAAAATTGCATTTGAATCTGGAGCAAATCAGATTACTGGAGGAAGTATTGCTGTTAAAAACCCTGAAATTTTCAAAAGTTGGCTTCAAAAATATGGAGTAGATAAAATTATTTTAGGAGCTGATGCAAATAACGAAAAAGTTGCGATTGGTGGTTGGTTAGAAGAATCTGATAAAGAATTGATTCCTTTTATTCAAAGTTATGTAAAAGAAGGCGTAAGTTATGTTATTTGTACAGATATTTCAAAAGATGGAATGTTACAAGGACCTTCATTTGATTTGTATCAAAAAATATTGAATGAAACAAGTATTGTCACTTCGAGTGGAGTCAAGAAGATTAAATTAATTGCTTCTGGAGGAATTTCAACTTTTGATGAATTGCCACGTTTAGCAGAAATGGGCTGTGAAGGAACTATTATTGGTAAAGCCATATACGAACATAAAATTAGTATGAAACAATTAGAGAAGTTTATACTAGATAATAATTAAGTCATTACGAGGAGAGGTAACGAGAAAGTAATCTGTTTTTAAGATACAGATTGCTTCATTTCATTCGCGACGACGAAATACAAAGAAGCAATGCTCACAAAAAGAATAATACCCTGTTTAGACATTAAAGAAGGAAGAACTGTAAAAGGAGTAAATTTTGTAGACCTAAGAGATGCAGGAGATCCTGTAGAATTAGCCGAAATTTATGCTAATGAAGGTGCAGACGAACTTGTTTTTTTAGATATTACAGCAACTGAACAAAAAAGAAAAACATTAGTTGAATTGGTAATGCATGTTGCAGAAAAGGTAAATATTCCGTTTACTGTTGGTGGAGGAATCTCTTCTATTGAAGACGTTGAAATTTTATTGAATTCTGGAGCTGATAAAGTTTCAATAAATTCTTCAGCAGTAAAGAACCCACAGTTAATAAATGATTTAGCTGCAAAATTTGGAAGTCAATGCGTAGTTGTTGCCATAGATGCCAAACAATTAAATGGGGAATGGATGGTGCATTTGGTAGGAGGGAAAATACCTACTGATATTAAATTATTTGAATGGGCAAAAGAAGTGGAACAACGTGGTGCAGGTGAAATTTTATTTACCTCTATGGATCATGATGGTACAAAAAATGGTTTTGCCAATGAAGCATTAGCATATTTAAGCGATTTGGTGAATATTCCAATAATTGCATCAGGTGGAGCAGGTACAATACAACATTTTATTGATACTTTTGCAAAAGGAAAAGCAGATGCTGCTTTAGCAGCTAGTGTTTTTCATTTTAAAGAAATAGCAATAGTAGATTTAAAAAACGAATTAAAAAATAATAATATAGCCGTTCGTTTATAATGTTATTCTTCTGAAATATGAATGAATTAAAATTATTAAAATAGTCGATTTTTTTTATGCCAAAACTCAACATATATAAAGATGCTTTAACACATCCAATATTTGAATATATTTCAAAAGCTTCAGAAAATTTACAATTAGAAACATATGTAATAGGAGGTTTTGTACGTGATTATTTTTTAAAAAGAGGCACACCAAAAGACATTGATATTGTTGCAGTAGGCAGCGGAATTGAATTGGCTCAGGAAGTAGCACGATTATTGCCAAATTCCCCAAAAGTTCAAGTATTTAAAACCTACGGAACAGCAATGTTGCGTTATAACGATATTGAAGTGGAATTTGTTGGCGCAAGAAAAGAGTCTTATAATGAAGCTAGCCGAAATCCTGTTGTTGAAGATGGAACTTTAGAAGACGATCAAAATAGAAGAGATTTTACAATAAATGCATTAGCTTTAAGT
>NZ_JBFLKT010000039.1:0-2692 GCF_040883305.1 Lutibacter sp. | reverse complement strand
TACAATTGTTGTGAACCATCAAATTTTGGTCCCCAAGAACCATTTCCTTTTACTTCATTTAAATCTGCTCCAAAAATTCCATCTTTACCAGCACCATATTCATTTTGGTATTCAGGTAAAAATAATGGGTTTTGAAACGAAATATTTGTAGATAAAGAAATACCTAATCCGCTTTTACTACTTCCTTTCTTAGTCGTAATTAAAATTACACCATTACTAGCTCTTGATCCGTAAAGTGCTGCTGCGTTAGGTCCTTTTAATACAGACATAGATTCAATATCATCAGAGTTTATATCTGATATACCAGTACCTAAATCTGAACGATTATATTCACCTGTACCTGAACCGTTAGCTGAACCAATACCTGAATTATCAATTGGCACCCCATCAACAACATATAAAGGTTGGTTATTACCCGTAATTGAATTGTTACCTCTAATAACTACTCTTGTTCCACCAGCAGGACCAGATGCAGATTGTGTTATAACCACACCTGCTACTTTACCTGAAAGTGAATTAACCACATTCGATTCTTTAGCAAGAGAAACTGATGATCCATCAATTTCAGATACAGAATAACCTAATGATTTCTTTTCTCTAGTAATCCCTAGCGCAGTTACCACAACTTCATTTAAAGATTCCGCACTTTGGTCAAGGCCAACATCAATAACTGTTTTACCATTTACAGCAACTTCTTTTGTTGCATAACCTAAATAAGAAAATTGTAATACAGCGTCTGAACTTTTCACTTCTATACTGTATTTACCATCAAAATTCGAAGAGACACCAATGGATGTGCCTTTAATAACTACGTTAACACCTGGAAGAGCTGTCCCATCCATAGCATCTGTAATAGTTCCTGTTACTGTTTGCGCTTGAATACTAGAAAAACCTAGTAAAAAAGTCACAAAAAACAGTTTTAGTACTTTTTGTATCATTCATTATTTAATTTGAGTTAATAATGATTAAAAATAATATTTAAATGAGTAAAAAAAAAGATTTTTCGACCAATAGCATAAATAGAAGCACATACGATATATTTTTTTTAAAAACATCAATATTCTAAATTAAGAATAAAATCAATTCAACTAAAATTTCGCAAAAAAAGAAAAGAAATATTAGAGTTTACCCTTAAATCACTCCTTTTTATTAAAAAAATATCAATTTCAAAAAAATACTACACTTTTAAAGTAATACTTCAAAAAAACGTTATCGTAAAACTGCATTATTTAATTGTTTATTGTATTTGAAATTACAGTTAACAACTCGTCATTATCTCCGTTGTATTCCCAAAACATAATTCCTCCCATTTTTTTATTCTTAAGGTAGTCAACCTTAATTTTCAACGACTTGGGACTTTCATATGTTAGAAATAACGAATCTTTTTTACGCCATATATATGGTGCATTGGCTTTACTATCCCACAAAGACACAAATGTTTTGTTACTAAGACTGTCTGCTATTAATTTATACCTATAGCTTCCCCTTTTTCCATTAGCTATTTGATATAATCCATTATTATTTGGATTAACTCCTTTCCACCATCTTCCATAAAAAGGAACACCTAACACCAATTTTTCAATTGGTATACCTGCATTAACATGTTCTTCAACAGCTTTTTTAGCACTACTTCCATTATCTGCATAGTCAGATTGGGATAAATTTGAATGATGTCCAGTTTGGCTAGAACCTCCTGTAAAAAAATCATAGGTCATAATATTAATAAAATCGAGGTATTGATGTGCCTCGCTCATATTTGTATGATCCAAGTATTTCTGATTAGCAGCAGTCGCTATGGTTAATAAATATTGATTTTTCATATTTGATATATCATCTAACTTCTCTCTCAACAATTTTAAAACAGCGGTAAAATTCTCTTTATCTTCAAGTCTAAACTTATTATTATCTCCTTTTTGCCCTGGGTATTCCCAATCTAAATCAATTCCGTCTATATTGTGTTTAATCATAAAATCAACAGCACTTTGAGCAAATATTTCCCTAGATGCTGGTGTTAAAGCAGCATCAGAAAAGTTTTTAGACCAACTCCAACCACCGACTGAAATTAAAATCTTCAAGTCTTTATTCACTTGTTTCAATTGGTTCAATTTTTTTAAATTGGCTACATCACTTTCGTATCCTTCAACAACTTTTCCATTTACAATGTTGGCAAACGCATAATTAATATGGGTAATTTGTTTAGCTTTTTCATTGTTTTCACCCCAGTTATTATTTCCTCTCATTACATAAGCAATAACTTTATTGCCCTTTACTGAAGCATCTTTTGTTTCTTCATTTGAATTATTCTTATTTTTTCCACAAGCAATAAAGCACACAGCTGCAATTAGTGCTATAATAAATTGTTTACTCATAATTTTTATTTAATATTTGATTGATAACAAGCTTTCGTGCTCATTATAAATTTTCAAAATCAACTCTCCAAATAAGGTATTTGCCCAAGCAAACCAGTCGCGCGAATAATCTTTCGGATAGTCTTTATTAAAACCTTCATGCATAAAACCTGTATTAGCGTGCGTAGCTTTTAACATTTTTAAACATTTGATGATTTCTTGTTCATCGATGCTGGTCATTGCTCGCAAAATAATTCCCATTGGCCAAATTTTGCTTTTTCCTGTATGCGGACTTGCTTGCCCTTCTGCATATTTTCCTTTTAAAAAATATGGATTGTTCTCGC
>NZ_JBFLKT010000379.1:0-7613 GCF_040883305.1 Lutibacter sp. | reverse complement strand
GAAACTAAATTTGTATAAATTTGTTGCCCTAACTCTCTTGTTGGAGCTAAAATAACTGTTTGTATTGCTGGGTTTTCTATGTCAATTAGTTGTAATAAAGGAAGTCCAAAAGCAGCCGTTTTACCAGTTCCTGTTTTTGCTAAAACTACAAGATCTTTAGTTTCATTTAAAATAAGTGGAATTGTTTTTTCTTGTACAAGTGTTGGAACAACTATATTTAAATCGGCTAAACTGTGTTGTAATTCTTTATTGATTCCTAAATCAGAAAACTTTTTTGACATAAAATATTTTTTGCAAAGATAACGACACTTTTATAAGAAATTGATGCCGTTTTTACTATTATTTTTTTGTTGTGTACTTATTTGCTAAAACAATTCTTTAAACAAACCACGAGTAATCAATACTTTCATAATATGATGGGATTCTTCAGAAATTCTAATGGCGCTGTTATCTGCATGCGGATATCCTATTGTTTTTTCAATATGACTACTTCTTCTTTATCAATAGGATTTTGCGCAATCGTTAAGCTCTCTTTGGCCAATTCTGTCATCATAATTTTAAAACTTTTTCCTTCTTTTCCTAATAAACTTCCTTTGGAACTTTAACATTGTCAAAAAGTAATTTGAACGTATCTAGGGCTTTCATTCCTTCTTTTCTCAATGTTCATGAAAAACGAATTTAAATAAACTTCAGCTAGTATGATTTTAATCATTAATAATTACATCTTGATTTTATAAATTCGCCATCTTTTACGGAGTATTCCATTACTCTAGTTTAAAATCAATTTATTACTTAAATTAATAATCCTTTAGATAAAGGAAATAAGATGAAACAAAGAATTTTAATTGTAAATAGCGGCGGTGATTGTCCTGGAATGAATGCTGTAATTCGTGCTATTGTTAAGCGAGCTTCTAGAGAACTGGACTGGGAAATTATAGGAAGCATAAATGGTTTTGACGGTTTTTTAGCAGAACCACTTGAAATAATGCCATTAACCAAAGATATTGTTGAAGGGATTCATATTTATGGAGGAACAATTTTAACAACAAACAATAAACGAAATCCTTTTTGCTATCCTGTAAAGCAAGAGGATGGAACTATATTAAATGAAGATGTTTCAGACAAACTGATATATAACCTTAAAGTATTTGGTTTTGATGCTATCATCCATATAGGAGGAAATGAATCTCATAAAATCTCACTTAAACTAGCTCAAAAAGGTGTAAATATTATTGGAATTCCAAAAACGATTAATAATGATTTAGCTTCAACAGATTATTCTTTCGGTTTTCAAACTGCTGCTCAAGTAGCAACTGAAGCCGTAGATAAATTAGTAACTACTGCAAGTTCACATAATAGAGTCTTAATATTAGAAGTTATGGGACGTGATGCAGGTTGGATAGCCTTGCACGCTGCTGTTGCTGGCGGTGCAGATGTTTGTTTAATCCCTGAAATTCCATTTAGTATGGATAAGGTTATAAAAAAATTAAAATCTAGGTATTCAGCTGATGGTCGTGGTTTTGCAAACATAGTAGTTGCAGAAGGAGCTCATTTTAAAGATAAAAAAGGAGCATCTATTTCTGGAAATATAGCGAGTAAAATTACCGCTGCTTTAAAAGAAATAAATTTTGAAGCTGATATTAGAGAAACTATTTTAGGTCACTTGCAACGCGGTGGAACACCAAATGCATTTGATAGAATTTTAGCTACAGAACTTGGTGTTAAGGCTTTTGAATTAGTGAAAGAAAAGAAATTTGGAACTATGGCTATTCATAAAAATTCTGAACTTACACATATAAATTTAACGGAAGTTATAGACAAATACAATAAGGTTAATTTATCACATAATTTAATTCATACAGCAAAAGGTATAGGAATTAGCTTTGGAGATTAGAAATTAATTAAAAGTAGAAGACAACATTAAAAAAACATACAGGAAGTAATGAAGAAAAAAGTATTAGTATTAACTGGTGGAGGCGATTGCCCAGGATTAAATGCAGTTATTAGAGGAATTGTTAAACGCGCTGCACAAACTGAAGATTGGGAAGTTATTGGAAGTATACAATCATTTGATGGTGTTTTACGGGAACCTACAGAAATAATGGAGTTAACTGAAAAACGAGTTTCTGGTATTCATTATCAAGGAGGTACTATATTAGGAACTACAAATAAAGGTGGTCCTTTGGCTTGGCCTGTAAAAGAAAATGATGGAACATGGTCATTTATTGATCGTTCTGATGAAATGATACGAAAGTTAAAGCATATGGGCGTTGAAGCTGTAATAAGTATTGGTGGAGATGGATCACAACGTATTTCGCAAGCGCTGTTTGAAAAAGGACTAAATATAATTGGAGTTCCTAAAACAATTGACAACGATTTATCTGCAACAGATTATACTTTTGGGTACCAAACGGCGGTTCAAATTGCTACTGAAGCAGTTGATAAATTAGTAACTACTGCAGCATCACATAATCGTGTTATTATTCTTGAAGTAATGGGTCGAGATGCCGGGTGGATAGCTTTAAGTTCAGCTTTAGCAGGAGGCGCAGAAGTTTGTTTAATACCTGAAATTCCATACGATTTAAATAAAGTTTTAGGCGTAATAAACAAACGATTTAAAGACGGAAAAGGGCACGTAATTATTGTTATTGCAGAAGGTGCAAAACCAATGGAAGGTAATGTTTTAGCCACAGAAAGCGATGAAGTTGGGAGAGCTAATTTAAAATTAGGTGGTGTTGCAAATAAATTATTGAAAGATTTAAAAACTGCCGGTTGCGATGCAGATATGAGAGAAACAGTACTTGGACATTTACAACGAGGAGGAGTTCCAATTGCATTTGACCGTATTTTAGCAACTCAATTTGGTGTTAAAGCAATGGAATTAGCACTTGAGGGCGATTTTGGTAAAATGGTAGCATATCAACATCCTAGCATTGTAGCTGTTCCTTTTTTAGAGGCAATTAGTAAATATAATATTATAAAACCAGATTCATCATTGGTTAAAACCGCACGCGGTATTGGTATGTGTTTAGGTAATTAATAAAACTTATTTTTATAAAGCACACTTTTTTTTAATAAATATAGTGTGCTTTTATTTATTTACAACTAGTATCAATTAAATATCTGTTGTTTTACCCGTAAGAAAGTGAAATGCACTAATTTTAATCTGTAAAATATTAAAAAAGCTTAAGCATTTTTATAAACACTTTCTACTAATATTGATTTTAGGTTTCCTCCTTTTTTAAAATAAGTTTAATTATATTTATTTCAAATTTGAAATAATCTATAAATAAATTTCAACTCAACAAAATGCAAGGAAAAAAGTTTGGAACATTTGCAGGTGTTTTTACACCATCTATCTTAACTATTTTAGGTGTTATAATGTACATGCGTTTAGGCTGGGTAGTTGGAAATGCAGGACTTATCGGGGCTATAATGATTATTGTTTTAGCACATGTAATTGCTGTTTCAACGGGTTTAAGTGTATCTTCAATTGCAACTGATAAAAAAATTGGTGCTGGTGGGGTTTATTATATTCTTTCCAGAAGTATGGGGATTCCTATTGGCGGTTCAATTGGTATTGCGTTATATATTGGTACCGCTTTATCTATAGCGTTGTATTTAATTGGTTTTGCTGAAAGTTTTAATGGTTATTTTGGATTTGGATTAACTATTAACGATTTAAGATTGACTGGAACAATAGCGCTGTTGGCAATTACCTGTCTCGCTTTAATTAGCACATCAGTAGCTATAAAAGCACAATTTTTTATTTTAGCAGCCATAAGTGTTTCTTTAGTGGCAATCTTTTTTGGGAGCTCCGATTTTCACCCTGAAACGATTAAATTTTTTTCTTCGGCAGATACTGTTCCTTTAGAAGTTGTTTTTGCAATTTTTTTCCCTGCTGTAACTGGTTTTACAGCTGGAATTGCAATGAGCGGAGATTTAAAAGACCCGAAAGAATCGATTCCTAAAGGTACTTTATTAGCAATTGGAACTGGACTTATTATTTATATAGGAGTTGCTATTTTCTTAGCTTTTAATGTTAATTCTGAAGTGTTAAAAACTGATTATAATATTTTAATGAAAATTGCGCTTTTTGCTCCAGCCGTGGTTGCAGGAATATGGGGAGCTACACTTTCTTCTGCTTTAGGTGGAATTCTTGGCGGTCCCAGAATCTTACAAGCAATGTCCGTTGATAACGTAACTCCTAAAATTTTCAGAAAAGGAAGAGGAAAAAATAACGAACCTGTTAATGCTTTATTTTTGGTGTTTATAATTGCTGAAGCCGGTGTTTTAGTTGGTGAATTAGATGTAATTGCGCGAATTGTTTCAATGTTTTATTTAACTGCTTATGGGTTTATCAACATTTCCTATTTTTTAGAAAGTTGGGCTAATCCAGATTTTCAACCATCTTTTAAAATTAAAAGTTGGATTGGTTTATTAGGTTTTGTAGCTTGTTTTGCAGTTATGTTTAAGCTAGATATGTTGGCAATGTTTGGCGCTTTTGCCATTATTGCAGGCTTGTATTTTTGGTTGCAGCGTAAAGAAGTTAAACTTCAATCTAATGATGTTTGGCAAAGTGTCTGGGAAAATGTTGTAAACAAAGGCTTAAAAAAAATTGACGCCAATATTGATGAAAATTCGAATTGGAATCCTAATATTATTTTATTTAGTGGTGAAAGTAAGCATCAATCGTATTTACTGCAATTAGGGAAAGCTGTTTCTGGAAGAACTGGTATTGTTACAAATTTTAAATTGATTCTTGATAAAAAAAATGAAAAACCCTTAAAAAAAGTAGATCAAATTGTTAGAGATGATACTTTTGCTGAATTGGGGATTTTTGCTAGACAAGTTAAAGTTGACAATATATACGACGGAATTACAAATATTGCTACAACCTATGGTTTTTCTGGTGTTGAACCAAATACTATTATGATGGGTTGGCCAAAGGGATTAGAAAATTCTGTAGAATATTCTAAAATGACAGAAACATTACTTCATCTGGATTATAATTTGTTGTATTTGGATTTTGATAGAAAAAAGAAGTTTGGAAAGTATAAAACGGTTGATTTTTGGTGGCGAGAAACCGATAGTAAAAACGCCGAAATGATGCTAAATATTGCACGTTTTATAATTGCTTCTCCACTTTGGAACAATACTAAAATAAGAGTACTTTTTGTAAATAATAATAATGTTAATAAAGAAATTATAAATTCAAAAATTCGCAAATTGGTTGAAGACTTAAGAGTATTGGTTGACATAGAAATTATTAATAATGCCGTTGAACAAAAACCTTTTTACAATATTATTGAAGAATATTCTGAAAAAACAGATTTAACTGTTGTTGGAATCCCAAATTATAAAATAGAAAAACAAACCGAGTTTGTACTAAAAACAAATCAACTCTTTGAAAGTATAGGTTCAACTTTATTGGTGAAAGCGGCAAATAATTTTAATGTATTAGACTTGGATTTTATTGAAATTAAATAGTTTCTGTAAAGTTACAAGAATTAGCTTTTTTTTCTTTCTTTATACAATACATTTAATATCAAAGAACCTATAATCAATGCTATACCTAATAAACTCCAAAAGGAATAAATTTCATTAAATAATAATAAACCTAATATTACTGTAAAAATCACTTCAACATATTTAACCGGAGCCACTTGGTTTGTTTTACCAGTTTGAAATGCTTTGGTCATATAAACCTGACCATAATAACTAAAAACACCTAGACTAAATAATAACAGCCATTCAATACCTTTAGGATTTACCCAATTATTTATTGATAAAATCCCACCTGTTAATGTTGCAATAATCATAAAATAATTAACCACAACAACAGGATGATCTCCCTTCCCTATTTTACTAATTATAATATATACCAAACCACTTGTAACTGAAGCTAAAAGTACAAGTAAAAGCCCATATGTATTTAGTTCGGTATCTAATCCTTTTAAAATAACTACTCCTAAAAATGCCATTATAAAAAACAACCATTGTAAAGGCCATATTCTTTCTTTCATAAAAATAACCGCAAAAATTCCTGCAAAAATTGGTGCTAAATACCTTAAAGATACTGCCGTACCAATTGACAAGTATTTAGTAGACATAAAAAAAAGGGTCATTGATGTTACTCCAACAACGCCTCTGGTTATTAATAGTTTTTTATTGTTTCCAAGTATTGGGATCTTGTTTTTTAAAAGGAAGCCAAACGTAAAAAATAAAGAACTTGCTGACCTGAAAAACACAATTTGATAAGCACTTACATATTCTAAATATTTTACTATAACATTCATACAAGCAAATGCTAAAGTGCTGATAAGCATATATTTTATAGCTTTTCTAATGGCCATTGTATTGGATCTATAAAAATTTTTAATTAACGTTTTGCTATTTTATGGATTAAAATTTAGAGGTATTTTACATTCATTTTAAAACTTAAAAAAGCGATTCGAAAATAATAAAAATATAAACTAAATTATTAGAATCAGCATTTTTTTACCAACTAATTGGTCTATAATCTTTTAAGAATTTACCACACCAATGTTTCCCGGAATTAATACCCTCAAATAAAGGATCCATTACACGTGCAGCACCATCAACAATATCTAAGGGTGGTTGAAAATCGTGTAATTCTTGCTTTTTCTTAGCTAGTTCTGCTGGATCTTCATCAGTAACCCATCCAGTATCTACAGCATTCATGTAAATTCCTTCTTTTGCCAAAGCACCAGAAGAAGTATGTGTTAACATATTTAAAGCTGCTTTTGCCATATTTGTATGTGGATGTCTAGCCTCCTTGAAAAAAGTGTGAAATTTTCCTTCCATTGCAGATACATTTATAATATGCTTTTTACCTGTATTTTCTTTTTTCATTAATTCAGAAAGACGGTTACATAAAACAAACGGAGCTACTGAATTAACCAGCTGAACTTCAATCATTTCTGTAGTTTCAATTTCTCCAAGTTTTAAACGCCAACTATTTGTTTTTCTTAAATCAACTTGTTGTAAATCAGCATCTAATTCACCTTCAGGAAAGATATCTTTTGCCACAAGTGTTTTGTCAAAACTATAAGGAATTTGAGATAATTTGGCAGATGCTCTTAATCCTATACCAGGTTCTGGACCGTGCCAAGTTACAGGCATATTTTGATTGGAAGATACCGTTGAAGTGAGCACTTTTAATTCTTGTAAACAATTAGTA
This sequence comes from Lutibacter sp., assembly GCF_040883305.1. GTDB lineage: Bacteria > Bacteroidota > Bacteroidia > Flavobacteriales > Flavobacteriaceae > Lutibacter. The sequence goes on along the minus strand of NZ_JBFLKT010000379.1, from coordinate 409 downwards.
TGGTCTAACAATAACTCTTTTGCAAATTGAGGTAATGTTTCTATTGGACGCTCTTCATTTTGCATTAAATGTTGATAAAAGCCAGCGGGACGCCTAACTGTTTGAGCAGCATTATTAATAAGAATGTCTAATTTATCATATTTCTGCTCAATAAAATTACAGAAAATTTCGACACTTGGAATATGACGTAAATCCAAACCGTGAATTTTTAAGCGATGTCCCCAATCCATAAAATCGGCTTCTTTAGAAAAACGCAATGCGGAATCAACTGGAAAACGTGTTGTTGCAATTACAGTTGCTCCACCACGCAACAACATTAAGGTTATGTGATATCCAATTTTTAAACGAGAACCCGTTATTACCGCTATTTGTCCTTTAACATCAGCTGTTTGAAAGCGTTTTGCATAAT
>NZ_JBFLKT010000378.1:0-7059 GCF_040883305.1 Lutibacter sp. | reverse complement strand
AATAATACTTCTTGTTGAAATTTAGAACTGAATTTTACGACAGAATCATCTTGTGGGTGTTCAATTTTTAAATTGTGTTGTAAAAAATAATCGGCTATATTTTTTAATTTTTCAAGAGCATCTTCATTCGTACTAACAATTGGAGAGCCATGAATATTTCCACTAGTTGCAACAATAGGAAAATTTAATTCATTGGCTAATAATTGTAAAATACCTGTATAAGGCAACATAATTCCAAGCTGATTTAAATTTGGAGCAACTTGTTCTAAAGCAAGTTTTCCATTGTAATTTTCCAATGAAACTATATTAATTGGTAACTCTGTAGAGGTTAGGGATTTTAGTTGTTTTTCATTTAAAATTACTTCTTTTTGAAGTATTTCTATAGATGGATATAACACCGCAAAAGGTTTATTTGGGCGATGTTTTTTATACCGTAATTTATGAACAACTTTTGGATTTTCGGCATTACAACATAACAAATAACCGCTTGTATTTTTTATGGCAATTATATTTCCTTCGGAAAGTAAATCAGCGATTTTTTTAAAAAGATTTAATTGCTCAATTTTTATGGTTTCACCTAAATTATTAACTAATTTTAGTTGAATTCCACACGTTGAACAAGTGTTGGTTTGCGAATGAAATCGTATGTTTCTAGGTGAGTTATATTCTTTTTCGCATTTGGCGCACATTGGGAATTCGTCTATACTTGTATTACTTCTTTCAAATGGAAAAGTTTGTGTAATTGCCCAACGCGAACCGCAATTTACACAGGTTGTAAAAGGGTAGTTATGCCGTCTGTTTTCAGTATTTTCAATATCGTCTTTACAATCGTCACAAATAGCAAAATCAGGAGTTAATGGTAAGTTTAACTGTCCATTTTTAGATGAAGGAATAATTTTAAAATCATCAAATAGTAAATTTTCAACTTCTACTATTGAACTATTTTTTATTTTTGAAATTGGCGGTGGAAATTCGATTATTTTTTTATAAAATGCCGAAATATTTTGTTGATCTCCACTCGCAAAAATAAGTACACCATCTTCATTATTTGAAACGGTTCCTTTTAAATTGAATTCAAGTGCTAAATTATAAATATACGGACGAAAACCTACACCTTGGACTTGCCCAGAAAACGAAATTTTGCAGGATTTAATCATTCAATTTATAGGATAAAAATTAGACTATAAATTTACGATTTTTTTAGGTGAAGTGCTGCTGAATGGCTTAAAATATTATCAATAATTTTAGGGATTATAGCTTTAACTTTGTCATTTAATTCTATGGTCATTGGATTTAATTCTTCGATAGAAACTGTAAATAAATGAATATCAGGAATTTTTTCCATAAGATAAACTGCTTCAATCATATCTTTTAATCCAACATCATGAACACTTAATGCTGATGGGAAATCTGAGGCGAATTTTGGGCGAATTAATGAAATGGTTCCTGCAGGTTTTCCATCCATAGTAGCATCAACAAAAATTACGGTAGAATATGCTTCAAAACAATTTAACAGTAAAAATCCACCTGTTCCACCATCTAAAATATCAATGTAATCAGGTACTATATTTTTAGACATTTCTTGAATTACATGAACGCCAATTCCTTCATCTCCCATTAAATAATTTCCAACACCCATTATTAAAATGCTATTGGATTTATCTTTTTCGAAAAAATAAGAATCACTACTAATAGCAACGGGTGTTCTTTCTTTTATTTTCATTTTTTTAAATTTAAAGAATAAATTCATCCTTAATAAAAATGCAGTGACAGGATGAATTTATAAATACCTTTAGGGTCTAATTATTCCTCGTTCTCTTTTTTAAGAACCTTTTTAACTCTATCTTCTCGTACAAATTTATAGCCTCCGAACATAGAAGAAACTTCACCACGACCTTCTAACCAATCATGGTAAAAAACCAAATAAACGTGTACTATACTAAATAAGATAAATACCCAAGTTGAAATATGATGAATTGTTCGTGTTACAAAATCGCCACCCAATAATGGGCTCACCCAATCAAAAAGTTTTGGGAGCCACCAACCAGATGTATCGGCGTAAAGTGCAAATCCTGTAAAAACTTGAATAAGTGCAATAAAAAATAAGGCTAAATATGATAATGTTGCTACACTATTATGTCCAATACTTATATTTTTTACATCAGGGTGATCTTCGTTTAAAAGCATAATATCAATTTTTAACACATGCCAAAAATTGTTCCATATTTTTTTTCCGAATGGCCAAAAAGCTCTCCAACTAGCGTATTTGTTACCCACAATAGACCAATATAATCTTAAAATCATATTGAAAAAGAAAATATAAGCTGCACCAAAATGAATAAATCTTACAATTCCAAAAGAATGTAAATTTGTTGCTTCAGCACTTGACTGTAAAGCTGGTGGATTGGCAATTATAAATCCCGTAACTGCTAGAATAGTAATTGTTAGCACATTTACCCAATGGAAAAACCGAACTGGTAATTCCCAAACCATCACTCGTTTAAAGTTTTTAGTTTCCATAATTTAAATTTTAACTGTCACAACTAGCAATATTTTGAACCTGAGAAATGTGTTTTCCATGTTCATCATATAAATGAACAGCACAAGCTATACAAGGGTCAAATGAATGAATTGTTCTAATAATTTCTAATGGTAAATTAGGGTCTGCAACAGGTGTTCCAATAAGAGCAGCTTCATATGCTGACCGCTGTCCTTTAGGATCACGTGGAGATGCATTCCAAGTAGATGGAACAACTAATTGATAGTTTTCTGTTTTTTCATCTTTAATTTTAATCCAGTGTGCCAACGCTCCTCTTGGCGCTTCACAAAATCCTACACCTTTAGCTTCTTTTGGCCAAGATGAAGGTTCCCAACTATCGGTATTTGCCATCCGTTCATCACCATTTTTGATATTATTCATTAAAGTATCAAAAAATTCTAATGTCCAATTAGCAACTAATTGCGTTTCAATTCCGCGGGCTGCAGTTCTACCTAATGTAGAGAATAGCGCATCTACAGGAACATTTAAATGAGAAAGTGCGCCATTTACAGCATCTTTAATTTCTTCATTTCCTCTTCCATATCCTACTAATAAACGTGCAAGCGGACCTACTTCCATTGGTTTTCCTTTCCAACGAGGTGTTTTTATAAAGCTATATGCCTGCTCAACATTTAAATGATTGTAAGGTGGTTTAGGGCCAGTATATTTAATGTTTGTTTCTCCTTCCCAAGGGTGTCTTCCTTTGTCTTTTCCTTCTGAATAATTATCATACCAAGAGTTATTTACAAATTCTTCTATTTCATCTGTACTTCTATGATCAACATCATGTACTTTAGATAAATCATTATTCAAAATAACACCTTGTTGAAATTTAAAACTTGATAAATCTGCATATCCATTTGTAGGGAAATCTCCATAAGACATATAATTTCCAAATCCTTTACCTATAGCTCCCCAATCTTTATAAAATGATGCAATAGCTAATAAATCTGGAATATAAACTTTATCAATAAATTCTTTTCCTTCTTTTAATAATTTCTGAACGTGCATTAAACGTTCTGCATTCAATCCACCAGCACCGTCTGAGTTTATTGCGCAAGCCATACCTCCAACTAAGTAGTTAGGATGTGGGTTTTTACCTCCAAAAATGGTATGAACTTTCACGATTTCTTTTTGCCATTCTAAAGCTTCTAGATAATGAGCCACAGCTAATAGATTCACTTCTGCAGGTAATTTCATTTGAGAATGCCCCCAATAACCGTTTGCAAAAATTCCTAATTGACCACTTTCAACAAATTTTTGAACTCTTTTTTGTACATCTGAAAAATAACCAGGTGAACTTTTTGGCCAGCTTGAGATGCTTTGTGCAATTTCGGAAGTCTTTTTTGGATCTGCTTTTAAGGCATTTACAATATCCACCCAATCCAATGCATGTAAATGATAAAAATGCACTGCATGGTCGTGCATATATAAAGCACCTTCCATAATATTACGAACCATTTCAGCATTAGGTGGCACTGCTATTCCTAAAGCATCTTCAACGGCTCTTACAGATGTTAATGCATGAACTGTAGTACAAACACCACAAGTGCGTTGTACAAAAGCCCAAACATCTCTTGGATCTCGACCTTTAACAATACTTTCAATACCTCTAACCATTGTGCTTGAACTAAAAGCATCTACAATTACGCCATCTTTAATTTCTGCTTCTATTCTTAAGTGACCCTCAATTCGTGTAATTGGGTCTACTACTATTCTATTTGCCATTATTATACGTTTTAAGAATCAATATTTTTTTCATTACTTTTTCCTCTCTTTATTCTGTCCATTAGCTCTTTTCTTTTTGAAATATTTGCGCCAACTGCGTGTAAAGCGATCCCTCCGGCTAATACTCCTGCTGCAACCTTACCAACAGTGTCAGCATTACTTTCTACAGCAAAGCCAGGTACTTTTGTTGTTCTTTCATAAAAAGGCCCATTGTCCCAAAATTCCTCTTCACTACAACCAATACAACCGTGACCTGATTGGATAGGGAAGCTTATTCCATTATTCCATCTCATACTTGCACAAGCATTATAAGTCATAGGTCCTTTACAGCCTAGTTTATATAAACAGTATCCTTTTTTTGAGTTTTCGTCATCAAAAGTTTCAGCGAATAAACCTGCATCATAATAAGGACGTCTGTAACATGTGTCATGAACTCGTTTTCCATAAAAAGCTTTTGGTCTTCCCAAGCGATCTAATTTTGGTAAACGTCCAAACGCAACTACATGCATAATAACACCCGCCATAACTTCGCCTATTGGCGGACAACCAGGTACTCTAATAATTGGTTTGTTTTTTATTAATTTATGTATAGGTGTTGCTTCTGTAGGGTTGGGCTTTGCAGCCTGTACACATCCATTTGAAGCACAACTTCCCCAAGCAATTATTGCTTTAGCACCTTCGGCGGCTTCTAAAAAGGTCTCTTTTGCGGATTTACCTGCAATGCAACAGTAATTTCCATCATCACCTAAAGGTATAGACCCTTCAACACAAAGAATGTATTCTCCTTTGTGTTTTTTCATGGTTTCATGCTTTGCCGTTTCGGCCTGATGCCCAGACGCAGCCATTAATGTTAAGGAATAATCTAGTGATATTCGGTCTAAAATAATATCAGCAACTATTGGATGATTTGATCTGATAAAAGATTCGCTACAACAAGTGCATTCTTGATAATGTTCCCAAATAACTGGTAATCTAGGAGTGTTTTCTAATGATTGTGCAATTTGCCCAACCATTGTAGATTCTAATCCCATAAAAGCTGCCATATACGTAGAGAATTTCATGAAATCTCTACGGCTATAACCTTGCTTTATAATACTTTCATAGTATGTGTTTCGTTTTTCATTATTGGTAGACATAGATTAAGTTTTAAGTAAAAAAGAGACTTATTTATCATTCTGCTTTTGATGTAAAAAGCATTTATCTAATTTACAATAAAAAATGAATAATGCAAATGTAACAGGTTAATTTAGAACGTTTTAAAATAAGACTATTCAATCTTTAATTTATGACAATTATCATATTGTCTTTTTAGCTATATTTTTGAATAGGTTTCCAATTAGATAATTTGTAACTTTGATTTTAAATCTGTTTTTGAAGATGCATGAACTATCAATAGCCTTAGGAATTGTTAAAATTGCTGAAGATGAAACTGCAAAAGTTAATGCAGATAAGGTTACTAAAATTGAACTTGAAATTGGTGTTTTGTCTGGTATTGAGATAGATTCGTTAAATTTTGTTTGGGAATCTGCAGTACAAAATACTGTGCTTGAAAAGGCTGAAAAAGAAATTATTGTAATTGAGGGACTTGGAAAATGTATAGATTGCGATAATGAGTTTGATATGGAAAATATTTATGATTGCTGCCCCAATTGCAATAGTAATTTTAAGGGTATTTTAAAAGGAAAAGAGTTAAAAATTAAAGCGTTAGAAGTAATTTAAATTTAATAATTATGTGTGGAACTTGCGGATGTGGAACCGATGGAAACGGTCCAGTAATTTTGAAACCAGGAGAACAAACTCTTGTACATTCTCATCAAGAGGAGCATCATCACCATCATCATGATGGACATACTCACGCTCATGATCATTCTCACTCTAATGATCAATCTCATGTGCACAAACATAAAGTTTTAGAGATAGAACAAGATATTTTGCAGAATAATGCAGTTTTAGCTGCTAGAAATAGAGGTTTTTTTGAAGCTAAAAATATTTTCACTTTAAACTTAGTTAGTTCACCAGGTTCAGGAAAAACATCTATTTTGGAACGTACATTGTCCGATTTAAAAGAAGAAATTCCATTTTATGTAATTGAAGGTGACCAACAAACCTTAAATGATGCCAATAGAATATATGCGCTTAATATACCCGTAATTCAAATAAATACAGGAAAAGGTTGTCATTTAGAAAGTGATACGGTTTATGATGCAGTTAAAAAGCTCGAAATTAAAAATGATGCTATTTTAATGATAGAAAATGTGGGGAATCTAGTTTGTCCTTCAATGTTTGATCTGGGAGAAAGTAAACGTGTTGTAATAATAAGTACTACAGAAGGTGAAGACAAACCAATTAAATATCCTGATATGTTTCACACATCAGATATTTGTATTATTAATAAAATAGATTTGTTACCATATGTAAATATAGATGTCAACAAACTTAAAAATTATGCGTTGCAAGTTAATCCTAAGTTAGTGTTTTTTGAAGTTTCTGCAACTACTGGTCAAGGAATGGAAGCTTGGTATAAATGGTTGAAGGAAAATAGAGTTTAAAGTTAGAAAGTTTAATTTTCAAAAGTTAAAAACTAAATTATGTGTTTATCAATACCTGGAAAATTAATTGAAATTACTTCGCAATTAGATGAAACCTTTAGAGTAGGAAAGGTATCTTTTGATGGAATTATAAAAGAGGTAAGCTTAACATTGGTTCCTGAAGCAACTGTTGGAGATTATGTGTTAGTACATGTTGGTGCTGCAATAGCTACTATTGATGAAGAAGAAGCTAAAAAAACATTT
>NZ_JBFLKT010000377.1:0-2666 GCF_040883305.1 Lutibacter sp. | reverse complement strand
ACAACTGAAAATCCAAGTTTTGAGGTAATTCCTGCATTACTTTCTCGTTGCCAAGTGTATATTTTAAATTCCTTTAGTAAAACAGATTTAGAAGATTTACTAGAACGTGCTTTACAAACCGATACATTTATTTCAGAAAAAAATATAAAAATTGAAGAAACTGAAGCTTTGTTAAGAGTTTCGGGTGGTGATGCTAGAAAGCTACTGAATATATTTGAACTTGTGGTAAACTCTGAAGATGAACCAATTATTATTACCAATGAATTGGTACTTTCTAAAATTCAAAAAAATACGGTTCTCTATGATAAAACTGGCGAACAACATTACGATATTATTTCGGCTTTTATAAAATCGATACGAGGAAGTGATCCAAATGCAGCTGTATATTGGCTTGCTAGAATGATTGAAGGTGGCGAGGATGCCAAATTTATTGCCAGAAGGTTATTAATTTTAGCGAGTGAAGATATTGGTAATGCCAATCCAACTGCGTTAATAATGGCAAATAATACATTCCAAGCCGTAACAACTATTGGATTTCCTGAATCACGAATTATTTTAAGTCAGTGTGCTGTTTATTTAGCAAGCTCACCTAAAAGTAATGCTAGTTATGAAGCTATAGGAAAGGCGCAGGCATTGGTTAAAGAAACAGGTGATTTATCCGTACCATTACATCTAAGAAACGCTCCTACAAAGCTAATGAAAGAATTAGATTACGGTAAAGAATATAAATATGCGCATAACTATGAAAACAATTTTGCAGCACAAGAATTTTTACCAGACGAAATAAAAAACACCAAATTATTTGAACCAGGAAAAAATCCAAGAGAAAATAACCTTAGAGAATTTTTAAAAACTAGATGGAAAACTAAATATAATTATTAGATGTGCTATTATTTTTTAATCGTTGAATTGTGTAACTGTTGAAGTGTGTAATTCGAGAATTAAATAACGTGCAACTTTTGATATTTAAATTTTAACTTCTCACAAAAAGCTGCTAACTTTTAACTTTTCAACTTCCAAACTTTTTAATTATTCAACTCTCTTACACACTTTTTTACCAGTTTCAGAATCAAGATTTAAATTCCCTTTAGAGTCAATTTCAACTAATTGTGGCTGTTTAAATGCACGCCATTTTATAATATAAATAGTAGGTTTTGAAGTTTTATAAATGGTTGCGAATGCTACATTTTCATCTCCTCCTGTTACAGAATATTCGTTATCTTTTTTAGAAATGCTACTTTTCCCCCAAGTATCAAAAAGGTAAATCCCTTCAATTGAAATAGCCGTAGGTAATTTATCTGCTATAACCTTTCCCCTACTTTCTGTTTCTGCAATTTTTTTCTCAATTGGTTTTGCAATAGCTGCAATCTTTTCCATTTTTACTTCTTTAGCTATTTTAGTATTATCAACTTTTGGCTCTATTTCTTTTACCACAACTTTTTGAGTGTCTTCTGGTTTCTTAACTTCAATTTGATTATTTTTATTTTGTGAAATATTCTCTGGACTATAAGTGTAATTTAGGGCTTCAATATCTTCAAAAGCCATTCTAATTGTTTCTTGATAAGCTTTTTTATAATCTTTTTCTTTAGATTTTGCCTCGCTGGTAGAAAAAACAACATTATTGTAACAATCAACCAAATCAATATTCAATTTTGTATTAAGCATTCCCGATTTATTCTTAATCATTGCTTTTAACGCCATACAGCTATTATTAGCTAATTCTACTGGAAATGTATCCGTTGAAAAAAATGTGATAAAGTCATCTCTTTCAAATAAAAATTTGATTAAAGAATTAATTTGGTAACTATCTTCATTTTTTTGAAATTCATATTGTTTTGGAACAATTATATATTTATAATTGTTAATGTTTTTTTGAGCAAAACTTAAAGAACTACTGAAAATTAAAAAGAAAGCAACTAAAATTGATTTATTCATAAGATATATTTTAAAGGTATTTTTTTATTTCGCTTAACAAACTTACAGATTTAATATTTTCTGAAACTGGTTCTTTATTAAAATTGCAAAAAATTACATCTAAACCAACATTTTTAGCTCCCATTATGTCCGCTTCCCAGTTATCGCCAATCATAATAGATTCGCTAGATAGTGCATTCGCCTTATTTAATGCATAGTTAAATATGTGTGGATTTGGTTTCTTAACTCCTGCTTCTTCTGATGTTATAATTTGATTAAAATATTGATTTAAACCCGAATTTCTTAACTTTTTTGATTGTACTTCATTAAAACCATTGGTTATAATATGCATTTGGTAGTTTGGTTTTAAATAATCTAACAATTCATGAGTTCCTTCAAAAAGTTGGTTATTATTTGGTAAATATTCAATATAATCAACCGACAAGTTATCTATTAAACTACTAGAAGCGTCAAACTTTATAATTTTAAATGTATCCTTTAATCTTCCTACCCTTAAGTCTTCTTTGGTAATTTTTTCATCTCTATATAATTTCCAATATTTCTGATTGATTCCTCTATAATAATTTAGAAATTTTTGCAAATCTACTTTAACATTGTGTTTTTCAAAAATTGTATTGAATGCTATATCAGAATTTGTTTCAAAATCCCAAAGTGTGTGATCTAAGTCAAAAAATATGTGGTTGATGTGTTTCATTTATTATATATTTGAACAAAGTAATTAAATTGAAGTT